>NZ_NKIG01000014.1:0-163038 GCF_002255865.1 Pseudomonas sp. PGPPP1
ACGGCGGCATCGACGGCCTGGTTCACCTGTCCGACATCTCCTGGAACGAAGTTGGCGAAGAAGCTGTTCGTCGTTTCAAGAAGGGCGACGAGCTGGACACCGTTATCCTGTCGGTTGACCCAGAGCGCGAGCGTATCTCCCTGGGTATCAAGCAACTGGAAAGCGACCCGTTCTCTGAATACGTTCAGGACAACGACAAAGGCGCAATCGTTAAGGGCATCGTGAAAGAAGTTGACGCTAAAGGCGCCATCATCACTCTGGCCGACGATATCGAAGCGACTCTGAAAGCCTCCGAAATCAGCCGTGACCGCGTTGAAGACGCGCGCAACGTTCTGAAAGAAGGCCAGGAAGTAGAAGCCAAGATCATCAGCGTTGACCGCAAGAGCCGCGTAATCCAGCTCTCCATCAAGTCGAAAGACGATGCTGAAGAGAAAGAAGCAATCCAGAGCCTGCGCGACAAGCCAGCTACCTCTGAAATTGCTGCTGGTCCTACCACTCTGGGCGACCTGCTGCGTGCACAAATGGAAAAGCAGAACTAAGTTCTGTCAGACCATAGAAAAAGGGCGACTTCGGTCGCCCTTTTTTGTGCTCGCAATTCCTTGAATCAACAACCGAGAACCAAGGCGTGCAGCTCAGTGTCAGAACTGACTATAGTCTTCACAAAACAAGTGCTCGTGTTATGGCTTCAATAAGGATCTGAATGAACAGGCTTATCGTAGTAATCGCCGTGGTAATGCTTGCAGGCTGCGCCGCCACCAGCGCCAAGACCCACGCCAAGCGCGGCGTGAGCGGCATCGAGATCGACTGCTCGGGCTTGGGCAATAACTGGGACAAGTGCGAAAGCCGCGCCGCCCGTGAATGCAAGATGCAAGGCTACAAGGTGATCACCCGATCCAGCGACGCCAAGGACGAAGAGGGCGACTACCTCTTCGGCTGGAACCCTGCCGGCGCTGTAACTCGCACCATGCTTGTCATGTGTAATTGAGGGTTTGAGGCGCCTGTCAGGCGTATGCATCTAACCGGTAGATAAGTTGAGCCGTGGGCTGTTCAAATTCATCAAGTCATGCTAAAACCTTCGAAGCGCTTTTCCTAGCTGCTTGAAAAAGAAGGGAAAAATATGACGAAGTCGGAGTTGATCGAACGAATTGTCACCCATCAAGGGCTGCTCTCATCCAAGGATGTGGAGCTGGCTATCAAGACCATGCTTGAACAAATGTCCCAGTGCCTGGCGACTGGCGACCGGATTGAGATCCGTGGGTTTGGCAGTTTTTCGCTGCACTATCGTGCGCCAAGGGTTGGGCGAAATCCCAAGACTGGGCAGTCGGTGAGTCTGGATGGGAAGTTTGTGCCTCATTTCAAGCCGGGGAAGGAGTTGCGGGATCGGGTGAATGAGGATGAGGAAGAGGGTATCTGAGCGGTTTTTAGAATGAGGGCATTATGTATAAGGCGATGCGACTTTTGCTGGTTTTGATGGTTCTCGTTGTTTTTCTAGTTGTTTCGGCTTTTGTCTTAGAAAATCAGCAGAAGATCAGTCTTTCGTTTCTATGGCTAGGCACAGCGCAACTGCCTGTGTCAGTATTTATAATTCTGGCTCTTATTGTAGGCATGCTGGTAGGTCCGTTAGTTGAACTGCTGGTGCGACGTATTCGCCGTGTCGTCTAAGCGGATGCTGATTGTTAGTGTTTTAATATGCTTTTAGTTAGAGTGGTTAAAAAGTTAAATTAGATCTAGGCTGTAGCCGATAATAATATATCAGCTCTAATATAGCTCGCATCTTGACCTTTTTGATTTTTACGCTTCCTCCCGCCATCAAGGTGGGAGGAAGCAGACAAGCTATAGCTTTGTTTTCGAGACCAATGTTTCTGTTGAAAATTGTTCGATAAAGGGGATTAGTTGTTTTGCAATTTTTATACTTGAATAAACAGAGATGTGATCAGTAAAGCCGTAAATTAATCTTCCGTCAGCAACGGATCCGCAAATACGTGTAGTGGTGTCGCACAATATATCGAGAGTGTCGAATACTCGCACTGAGCCAATATGTCGACTTGCGATATTGTAAAGCATATCTCTGTAAGCTTTCGACAGTTCCATCTGTTTGTCATAGGCGATTGAGCATGCCGCTTGTTTGTCGAGTCCCAATATAACATCCAGAGCGTGCAGTGAGGTCGCCCTAGGTACGCATTTTTTTGGGTCGGGTAATGTTGGGTTGTCAATGACTAGGACGACTTTTTTTCCAGTTTTGATTATCTCTGAAACCATAGCATCAAGTCCTTCCAAGGCAAGTTTTTTATTTTTACTCGCTGGCAATTTTTCAATTGAGTAGTCGTTGTCGAGTTGGAAAAGAGCTCGTGTTGATGTGGCAATAGCGACGACCTCAATCTTGGGGTCGTTTGTGATGGCTTTCAGCGTCAAATGTGCCAAAGTTTGATAGGGCTGATAAATAACCGCTTTACTGATGACCGGAACCGTCGGCCCCAGGCGTCCGTTGCCTCCGATTACTTTCCAATAGCCGTTAGGTTTCTCGTAACTAAAAATACCAGGAAGTAGCGCTGCAGCTTTGCTATCACCGATTAACGCAAATTTTGCATCTCCACGTAAGTCCGTCGAGCAAAATGAAAACTCCTTTGTGTCCTCATCATCTAGCCCGCATCCACGAAACTCAAAGCTCTGAGCAATAGGTGTTGGTTTGATCAGCGGGTTTTTATCGACGATTAATCGAGAGTCGATCCCATCTTTTTTGTAGGTGGTGTATCCTGCCGCGCCTATAAGTGCGGCGATGATGCAGAGGCTTGCGGTTTTAATCCGTGTTGAGGAGCCAAATCGGATTGGTTTCTCCAAGAGCTGATAGGTAAGCCAAGAAAGCAAAAGGCTGATAATGAGGCAAATAGTGTTCGAAAGGATAGAGGGGGGTTGTGGTTGCAAAACTCTGGCAAAGGTTAAGATAGGCCAGTGCCACAGATATAGGGGGTAGCTAATGGCTCCTATAAATACCATAAGCCTATTGGATAGCAGGGTGTGATTGATCCAGGCGGTCGGTCCGGCGAGTATAATTAGAACGGTACCCAGTACCGATATCAAAGCCCACCATCCAGGAAATAGATATGTTGTTTTAAGTAGGGTGACGTTAAAGAGAAGTAAAAAGATACCAATGATTGCTGATATGTTTTTTAGTCTGCCGATGTGCGGGTTTAGGTCGGCGGTTAAATTCGATGTAGTAGGTGTGCTGTTGGGTGAGTAATAATTTTCGTTGTTTTTTTGAATGACGAAATAGGCTAATATAGCCCCGGACAGTAGTTCCCAGATTCTCGTTTGGGGCATGAAAAATGTTTTTATAATGTTTTTTTCTATGCCTGTTATGTTGAGGATGAATGATATTGTTGTTAAAACTAATATAATTAGAAGCAAATTTATCTTCATGCGCCAACCAATCCAAGCAATAAGCGGAAACAGTAGGTAAAACTGCTCCTCTATTGCAAGGGACCAAAGGTGCATGAGGGGTTTGGCTTCTGAAGAAACGTCAAAATAACCCGATTCACTTCTCAGTAAAAAGTTTTCGTAAAAACCCATTCCTGCAAAAACATGCTTACCAAGTAATTTGAACTCATCGGGTAGTAATGTTGCCCAGCCGAAAAGATAAGTCGATAGGACAACAATTAAAAGTGCTGGGAATATTCTTTTTATTCTGTGTGCGTAAAAAATCGTGAAGCTGAATGATTCAGTTTGTAGGCCTTTTAATATGATGCTGAATATTAAATATCCAGAAATCACGAAGAAAATATCAACTCCCGAAAATCCACCGGGGAGTGCGCCCGGAAAGGAGTGATATATAACAACGGACAATATTGCAAGGGCCCTGAGGCCGTCTATGTCAGGTCTGTATGCAGATTTTTTCTTGAAATTGTCTTTTGCGTCTGGAGCCTTAGGCTGCATGGGATGTAGTCCGTTCCTACTGGTTCAATGTTTGATGATAACCTATTATCCTTCGGTAGTTGCCTGTCTGTATTTTTCTAGACTTCGTGCGCGGCAGACCGAAAACAGCTTGAATTTCGAGTACGTCGGGACTTTAGCGTCCGTATCCGTTAAGGGTAGAAGCCTACGATGGCCGAATGGTAAGAGCTCGTCGGCGCAGCCTTGGATTTGCTTGCAGATATTTCTCGTGAGTCCGCCGCAGTCGGTGGTCACAAACTTATGTCCGGTTGATGCTCAAGACGTCCCGTTGGCTACGTTGATCTGTGGCCGCTTGGAGCCTCTGCGCAAGCGTTTCGTCTCTTGATAGCCAGTTATCAGCGCTAATTTGTGATTGGCGTAATCGCGAAATGTTTGAGCCGATGCTCAAGCGGCTTCACGTCAGGCTCGGCAATGATTGGATAGGTGGATGATTGATTCTGCCGCCGTGCGAGCGCCCGAGACTACTCGTAGTGTTAGGAAAAAAAGGCCGAAGAGCTGCAAGATCATACTCCTGTGAAAAGGTTAGGGCGGCCTGAGCACCAATATCCATATGCTGTGCGATTCCGATAGTGCCTCGCTGAAGTTTCTATTGGCGGGCGAACAGCTCTAGGACACCGCTCAAGCCTGGCGGGTATTTGATGAAGATGAGACGCCCGGTAAGCACGCTCGCTCCCGCAAACCTTGTCGACGGTTGCTTGGACAAAATTTGCGACGCTGAAGCGTTGCGTCGCTCCTCTGCCCGGTATCGGATCCATCCAGTTATTTCCTCTGCGTAGCATGAAGCGCAATATCAGAGCGGGATTTCCGGGATTGTTCAACCGCCCTGGTGCCAGCGGCGCATATCATCTGGCATATATTTGGCTGGCTGAGAGACCCGGCGTCGTTACGCGCTTTGATAAACCCGCGAGAAGTCATACGGCGATGTTCTCGCTGGCCTGCGCCATACGATGTTTCGACGTCACCTTCCGCACGGAACCTAGGGTCGTTTGGGGTTATTGATGATTGCTGGCTGAAGGCTGTCGATGGCCGTATGATTGGCAATTTTTTCCATAGTAAAAATTCGCGATTACAGATCAAGGTGCGGCTGTTCGACACAGGTACAGAAATGCGGTGCTCATGTCGCTAAGTCATAATCACGAACTGCCTGGCTGAATGGCGGCAGCGTTTAATATCGGAACGTGCGTATTGACTTGTTTGTTAATATATGACCATTAATTTGCCAGTAAAAAATGAATAGCGAATATCATGTCAATTGTAACTTTGTCTAACGGGAAAAAATTTTTTTGCGAGACGGGCGTAACGCTCTTGGATAGCGCAAAAAAGCACGGTGTAGTCCTGGAGTACAGCTGCCGTTCCGGGCGTTGCGGCGTATGCAAGGCTAGCGTGGTCGGCGAGACCGGGGTGATTCATCATGATGAGTCCGCGTTATCCACCGAGGAGATAGCGTCAGGGTTTATCTTAACGTGTTGCCGCACAGCGTTGACCGATGTACGCCTAGATATTGAGGACCTCGGTCATTTTGCTGAAATTAGGATTAAAACACTGCCGTGTCGAGTGGATTCATTCAGGCGCTTGGCTGACGATGTGATGGAGGTTGTCTTAAGATTACCGCCTAAAGACCCGCTGAATTATCTTCCTGGCCAGTATGTAGACATCATCGCCAAGAGCGGTGTGAGAAGGAGCTATTCCATCGCCAATGCCCCTCGTCAGGATGGAAAGCTAGAGTTTCAGATTCGCCAAGTTGAAGGTGGTGTAATGAGTCAATATTGGTTCGAAGGGCTTGCCGGTAACGATTTGTTGCGGCTGGAGGGCCCCCAAGGCACTTTCGCGTTGCGTAACACCTCGCCTACCAACCTAGTCTTCTTGGCGACTGGCACGGGGCTTGCTCCAGTAAAAGCGATTTTAGAACAGTTGAGTGCCAATCCTGCGTTGGTGACAGGGAAAAGGGTTTGGGTCTATTGGGGCGGTCGCCATGCTCAGGATATATACTGGGTGCCTGAGCTCGGGTCGCTACCAATCTCCTTTGTGCCGGTGTTGTCGCGCCCCGACAGCAGTTGGGAAGGGCGTACGGGTTATGTGCAGGATGTGCTTGTGCAAGATGGCGTCGATTTGGTTGACGCTGTGGTTTACGCCTGTGGTTCCGAGTATATGATTCACTCGGCCAAGGAAAAACTCGTGAAGTCTGGCCTGCCACACAAAAATTTCTATTCCGATGCTTTTGTGAGCTCGAATTAATTAAGGATAAAAGATGAAAGCTGTGATTTTGGCTGGCGGTCTAGGCACGCGTTTGAGTGAGGAAACAAGCACCCGGCCTAAACCGATGGTCGAGATTGGTGGCAAACCAATTTTGTGGCACATCATGAAGATGTATTCTGCTCACGGCATTAACGATTTTATTATCTGCTGTGGCTACAAAGGTTATGTCATCAAAGAGTACTTCGCTAACTATTTCCTTCACATGTCGGACGTGACGTTCAACATGCGTGACAACACCATGCAAGTGCATGACAAGCGTGCCGAAGCATGGAGTGTGACCCTGATTGATACTGGCGACGACTCCATGACCGGCGGACGCCTTCGTCGTGTTGCCGAATATGTGAAGGATGAGGAGTCGTTCTGCTTCACTTATGGCGATGGTGTCGGCGACATCGACATCAGTGCGTCCATTGCGTTCCACAAGCAGCACGGCAGGGCGGCGACACTCACCGCGACGTATCCACCAGGGCGCTTTGGCGCTTTGGACATTCGCCAAGGACAGGTGCTGAACTTTAAAGAAAAGCCAAAGGGCGACGGCGCTATGATCAACGGTGGCTTTTTTGTCTTGAACCCGGAAGTGTTGGATTACATCACCGACGACGGCAGTGTTTGGGAACAGGAGCCCTTGATGAATCTGGCTGCCGAGAATCGGCTAATGGCTTTTGAGCATCAGGGGTTCTGGCAGCCGATGGATACCCTGCGCGACAAGCATCACCTCGAAGAGCTCTGGACGTCGGGTAAAGCGCCCTGGAAAACTTGGGAGTGAAAATGAAAGCCACTGTCACACCTGACTTTTGGAAAGGTAAAAAGGTATTTTTGACTGGTCATACCGGCTTCAAGGGGAGCTGGCTGTCGCTATGGCTGCAAAGTATGGGCGCCGATGTGAAGGGCTACGCCCTCGCGCCACCCACGACGCCTGCTCTTTTTGATGAGGCAGGTGTCGGTGAACACATGCAGTCGCACATCGGCGACATCAGAGACCTGCACGCGATCACACGAAGCATGGTTGATTATGACCCCGACATCCTCATCCATATGGCCGCACAGCCATTGGTCCGCCTTTCTTATAAACAGCCGGTCGAGACCTATGCCACCAACGTGATGGGCACCGTACATGTGCTCGAAGCGGCGCGCCAATGCAGTAGCTTGCGCGCGATCGTTAACGTGACTACAGATAAATGTTACGAAAACCGTGAGTGGGAATGGGGTTATCGAGAAGATGAACCCATGGGCGGGCATGATCCGTACAGCAACAGCAAAGGCTGTATGGAGTTGGTCACTTCGGCCTATCGCAATTCTTTTTTTGGCAAGGACCAAACTGTCGCCCTTGCATCGGCCCGTGCCGGGAATGTAATTGGTGGTGGCGATTGGGCTGAAGATCGCCTGATTCCAGATATACTCACCGCCTTTGAAAAGCAGAAGCCGGTAGTTATCCGCAATCCTCAGGCAACCCGGCCATGGCAGCACGTACTTGAGCCACTAGGTGGCTATTTGGTATTGGCTCAGAGTTTGTGGGAGCGTGGCCAGGATGTAGCACAGGGCTGGAACTTCGGACCTAAGGACGAAGATGCCCGCCCCGTCGACTGGATTCTAGACCATATGGTTAACACCTGGGGTGAAGGTGCGAGCTGGGCTCTGGACCAGAATCCTCAGCCCCATGAAGCTCGTTATTTAAAGCTCGATGTGTCAAAAGCTCGAGCATATCTGCATTGGTCGCCCACGTGGTCATTGGAGACAACGTTGGCCTATATCGTGAATTGGCATAGGGCTTGGCTCAACGGAAATGATGTACGCGCTCTGTGCGTTGCAGAAATCAATGCCTATATGGCCGCTATGTCTTCATGTGGCAAGTAACTAATATTTTTCAAGCAGGAAACGCTATGACACCCGATATGCTTCGCCAGGAAATCAGTAAGCTCGTTGAGCAGTACGCTCAAGTCGCCCTGGCGCCCAAACCTTTCGTTGCCGGCGAAAGCGTTATTCCACCTTCGGGCAAAGTTATTGGTGCTCGTGAGCTGCAATTGATGGTTGAAGCGTCCTTGGACGGTTGGCTGACTACGGGTCGTTTCAATGCAGAGTTTGAGCGCAAACTGGCTGAGTTCCTTGGCGTAAGATTTGCGCTGTCAGTCAACTCGGGCTCTTCTGCGAATTTGGTTGCCTTCAGCACGCTTACGTCGCCCAAGCTGGGCGAGCGAGCAATCAAGAAGGGCGACGAAGTTATCGGCGTAGCCGCTGGTTTCCCGACTACTGTTAACCCCATTGTGCAGTTCGGCGCCATCCCGGTGTTTGTCGATGTTGATATGAAGACGCACAACATTGATGTCGACCTGATCGAAGCCGCAATTACACCCAAGACCAAAGCCATCATGCTAGCCCATACCTTGGGCAACCCTTTCGATTTGGGGGCTGTCAAAGCAATCTGCGAAAAGTACAATCTGTGGCTGATTGAAGACTGTTGTGACGCGCTGGGTGCTACTTATGACGGTAAGTTGGTCGGTACGTTCGGTGATATCTGTACGCTGAGTTTTTATCCGGCTCACCACATCACGATGGGCGAGGGTGGCGCAGTATTCACTAACAGTCCTCAATTGAAAGTGATCGCCGAGTCCTTCCGTGACTGGGGTCGGGACTGCTATTGCGCGCCTGGTTGCGACAACACTTGTGGAGACCGTTTCGGTCAACAGTTTGGCAGCCTGCCGACCGGCTACGATCACAAATATGTTTACGCTCATCTAGGCTACAACCTCAAGATCACTGATATGCAAGCGGCCTGCGGCCTCGCGCAACTGGACCGTGCCCAGGAGTTCATTGACACCCGCAAGCGCAACTATGTGTTGCTGAAGTCGCGGTTGAGCAGCTTGTCTGATTTTTTGGAAATCGCCGAACCAACGCCAAACAGTGATCCATCGTGGTTTGGTTTCCCTGTAACTCTGAAAGAGAGTTCGGGCGTTCAGCGCGTTGATCTGTTGAAGTTCCTGGATCAGAACAACATTGGTTCACGACTGCTGTTCGCAGGCAACCTGACGCGTCAGCCTTACTTTCAGGGACTTGAATATCGCGTTGTTGGCGAGCTGACGAATACGGATCGCACGATGAACCAGACGTTCTGGCTGGGTATATATCCTGGCTTAGGCTCGGAGCAGTTTGAGTACATTGGAGAGAAACTGGAAGAGTTTTTCGGTATCAGCTTTTAAGTATGAAGAATATATTGCTGACAGGCGCCAGCGGATTCTTGGGAAGCGCACTTGCTCATCATTGGGTTCGTGCCGGTTATAAAGTTTCTGTTCTGCTTCGACCGGAATCTGCGGCAGCTCGAATCGTAGACCTGATGAACAATATCCAGTTGTACAGGTGTAGTGGTGACGACGAAGTCCTTTCTGCAATTGGAAAAGTGGCACCCGATTACATAGTCCATACGGCATGCTCATATGGACGAGCGGGTGAGAATCTTATTCATATTTTCGACGCTAATGTTCGTTTTGGGCTCCTTTTATTAGAGGGGGCAAGTCGATTGGATAAGCAGGTAACGTTTTTAAATACAGGCACTATTCTTGACTCTTCTGTCAGTAGTTATGCGATGACTAAAAATAGCTTCAGTAATTTAGGTTCGCTTCAAGCGAGGTGGGGCGACAGAGGTGTCCAATTTATAAATGTCGCCTTACAACATATGTATGGTCCAGGTGATGACAAAAGCAAGTTTACGACTTATGTAATTGGATCTTGCATTGATAATGTGGAACGCTTGCGGCTCACCTCAGGTATCCAAGAAAGAGATTTTATTTACGTTGAAGATGTTGTGAGTGCTTATGATGTGATTCTTTCAAATGTTTCGAGTTTTGCTTGTGCCGAAGAAATTGAAGTTGGTTATGGTGATGCCGTATCTGTAAAAAGCTTTGTAGAGTTAGTTCATTCTATGACTGCTTCTAAGACTCTACTCGAGTTTGGCGCTGTTCCTTGCCGAGCCAACGAAGCGATGTTGCTTGTGGCCGATATCAGTCGTTTACGCTCACTTGGTTGGACGCCAACAATATCATTGAAGGTAGGCGTGCAGAAAATCATTGATAAGGATTATGTAATATGAAATTGCTCATTACCGGTGGCTGTGGATTTCTTGGTAGCAACTTAGCCTTCGACGCCATTCAGCGAGGAGATGAGGTTGTAATTTTTGATAGCTTATATCGTAGTGGCTCAAGGGAGAACCTTGTATGGCTGCAGAGTTATGGGCAATTCACGTTTGAACATGGCGACATCCGAAATCAAAATGATGTTAATCGAGTCATACAGTTATTTAAACCTGATGTGATTTTTCACTTAGCAGGCCAGGTTGCAATGACTAGTTCTATTGCTAATCCTCGCATGGATTTTGAAGTGAATGTTCTGGGAACTCATAACCTTCTCGAAGCGGTCCGTTTGCATGTGCCGGACGCCACGATTGTGTACTCTTCTACTAATAAGGTATATGGAGATCTAGAGCAATTTGCTTACCGTGAGACGTCGACTCGTTATGAGTGTACGGATAAAATGAGAGGCTTTGACGAAACCACGCAACTCGATTTTCACTCTCCTTATGGTTGTTCCAAAGGAGCCGCGGATCAGTATATGCTGGATTACGCGCGCATATTTGGGTTGAGAACTGTAGTTTTCCGTCATTCGTCAATGTATGGCGGCCGTCAGTTTGCCACTTATGATCAGGGATGGGTAGGATGGTTTTGTCAGAAGGCACTTGAGGCAAGAAATAGAGTTATCGCTGATTCATTCACTATTTCAGGGAGTGGGAAGCAAGTTAGAGATGTACTGCATGCTGACGACATGAAGCAACTATATTTGGCTGCCGTAAACAATATAGATACTGCTAAAGGTCAAGCATTCAACGTTGGCGGTGGCATGGAGAATAGCTTTTCACTCCTTGAGTTGTTTTCTCATTTGGAAGAAGTCACTGATACTAAGTTGAATTATGCAAAGTTGCCTGTTCGGGAAAGCGATCAGCGTGTATTTGTTGCATGTTTGGATAAAGCAAAAGAAATACTGAAGTGGGAGCCAAAGGTTTCTTCAAAAGTTGGTGTGAAACGAATGTTGGATTGGTTGAGTCATAAAGAATGACTACTGAGGTTGCAAAAAGAAGAACCACAAACTATTTTAAACAGGTTCAGGCTTCTGTTTTGTTTAAGGCTGGTGCCGTTCTTGCGTCGTTTATCAGTATACCCATATTGATTAGATATCTTGGGGTGGAGAAGTTCGGCGTTTGGTCAACAATCTTAAGCGTGATGACCTGGTTAGTGCTCTTTGATCTTGGAGTTGGTAACGGATTAAAAAACTGCGTATCGAAAGCACTTGCAGATAACAATCGTGTGGAGGCCAGAAAGTATATATCCGCTGGTTACACCCTCATTGGGGGGATTGCGATAGTATTGTGGCTTTTTTCTTTTTTTGGTGCGTATTACATTCCATGGCATCGAGTGTTCAATACGATTGCTGTGTCGGAAAATGAAATTAGGCTGACTGTCCAGATTTCGTTAAGTTGTATTATTTTGAATTTCTGGATGGGTTTGGTAGGGGCGATTTTAGGTGGTTTTCAAAAAACGTCTTTAGTTGCATTAGGACAATTATACTCAAATATATTCTCTCTTTTTTTTGTATGCCTTGTATGGGCGATGCTTGATCCATCTATTGTGGTTTTAGCAATAGTTTATGGAGTGGCAGTGATTTTTTCTAGTATCCTCTTAAGTGTAGGGTTCTATAAGGATAATAAAGACCTTATTCCGGTTTTTTTTTGGAGGCGTAAATATATTAACCCGCTGTTATCGGTAGGCCTCACATTTTTTACTATACAGATAGCCGTGTTGGTGGTGTTTACTACGGACAAAATATTGATAACTCAGTTTTTTGGTCCTCAGATGGTTACACAGTACGAAGTCGTAATGAAGATTTTTGCACTGTTTTCCTTTGCCCATGCTCTTATCTCTGCACCGCTATGGCCCGCTTATTCGGATGCTTTTCATCGTAAAGATAATCACTGGATAAGACAGATGCTCATTAAACAGTTAATGGTGTTTGCCGTTTTTGTTGTTGCAGTTATAGTGATGGTGCTGATTGCTAAAAAAATTATTTTGATTTGGATAGGTGATGATTTAGCGGTCTCAATTGATTTGATTTTGGTGATTGCTATTTTTATATTGGTATCTATTTGGAATAATATATATGCAATGATTCTAAATGGTGTTGGGAAAACAAACGTTCAACTAATAACGGCTGTGCTGGCGATGTTGTTTAATATTCCATTGGCGTACGTCCTTGTTAGAGTGTATGGGCTTGGAGTCAGCGGTGTGGTTGTTGCGGCCACAGTTAGTTTGTTATTTTCAGCTGTTGCTCTTCCCATACAAGTTTTTCGCTCTGCACTTAAGGAAAATTCTGGTGAGTGATTTTAAAGAAGGATGTCCTAAAGTTAGTGTGTTGGTTCCCGTGTATAATCGCGAAAAATATATTGTTGAATGTATTGGTTCCGTTTTGAAGCAGGAGTTTTCTGACTTCGAAATTGTGATAGTGGATAATAGAAGTACGGATAATACCTGGGCAATTTGTCAGGATTTATCCCGCACGGATAAAAGGATTAGAATTTTTCAAAATGATAAAAATATTGGTCCTGTACTTAATTGGATGAGGTGTATCGAAGAAGCTAGGGGGCGCTACAGTAAAATAGTATTTAGCGACGACCTGCTTTTAGATCACTGTCTTGAGAAAATGTATAGTGCTTGCACGGATGATGATGTGGCGTTCGTGTTCTCTGCTGCAAAGATAGGAAGTTCTACTGAATTGTGTACGATTTCATATCAGAATAGTAGTGACTCACTCATTACATTTGATGAGTACGTTGCTCGCTTATTAGATCATCTCGCGCCATTGAGTCCTGGTGCGATTATGCTACGCACAAAAGATTTGAAACAGAATTTGATGTTAGATATTCCAGCATCAACGCCACGGCAATTTTTAAAAAATGGAGCGGGTCCAGATATTTTGATCTCTTTAATTACCGCTAGTAATTACTTGTATGTTTCTTGCATACGTGAGCCTTTAGTTTTTTTTAGGGCGCATGAGGATTCTTTTAGCATTAGGGATGTTAATGATGAGGTGACATTAGGTTATGTCTCCGCTATTTCATTTTTTTTAAAGTTTCATGCGCCGAAGTACTGGTTGAAATATGTAACGCTTAGTTGGATTAGGCAGATAATAAAACGTCGTTCTTGGGGCTCTCCCAGAAAATACCTTATTCAAAATGAAGGCTGTGGTAGTTTCGTAGAGGTCGTGCAGCTCCTCAAGCACGCTGTAGTTCTGGCCTTTGGAAAGTTATTAAAGTCTATTAAGGTTTTTGGTTAGGTGTTGGTGATTGAATATTTGGTGGTATGATATGTTTATGCTTGGTTTGAGGTGGATATGAATTATAAAAAAGAATCGGATAAGAAGCTGCCTTTAATAAGTGTTGTTGTTGCTGTTTTCAATGGGGTAGAAACTATTGAGCGGCTGCTGTTAAGTATTGCTGAGTGCCCTTATGAGCGTGTAGATCTAATTATTATGGATGGTGGATCGACTGATGGTACTCTTGAGTTGCTTGAGAAATATCGCGATCATATTAAGTGCTGGAGAAGCGAGCGTGATGAAGGCATATATGATGCTTTAAATAAGGCTATCTCTTTTTGCGAGCTTGGCAGCTACGTGTTGGTTCTTGGAGCTGATGATAAGTTGCTGAATATTCAGCCTGTTGTTGACTCTATTATACGCAATAATGCAGATGTGTTAGTAACGAATGTTCGGCAGAAAAATATAAAAAGTGGTGTGGCAACGGCTTATAAGTGTTTTTTGCCTGCGGATATAAATAATTATAACTTTTTGAGCTTTCCACTTCATCATCAAGGATTTATATTCAAAATTCCTGATGTTGCTTTCCAGGGTTTTTATCCGGAATTAGGACTACACTCTGATTATGAATTTATGGCGCGTACGCTCTGCACAGCTAAATATCCGGTTTTTGTTGATGTCCTATTGTCGGAATATTCAACAGGTGGTGCATCTGATTACTTTTCTTGGAAGAATTTAAAGTCGTTGGGCTGCGTGGCGCGCGAGTTAGGATTGAGTCGTCTAAAAATAGTGGTTCTTTCACCTCTTCAATTTTTAAGAATATTGATTAAGTTAATTTTGCCGACTGGTTGTGTTGATTTGTTGAGGCGGTTTTTTCGTCCTTGAATATGTTGATCTTTGTTTTTTTCGGATAAATTATGGATATTATTGAAGATTTCATTCGATTGACTCCGGAATATTTTTATTTATCGCTGTGTTTTTTATTATTTATCACCGCGTGTGGTTGTGGATTGCGCAGATTTCTTGGGCCGATAGCCGTCGCGAGTATTTATTTTTATGGCGCAGCGTTGTTGATGATGGGCGCTGGAATGGAGCAGTTTGTCCAAGCTTTGGTGTTAGTGCTGCTCTACTTTGTTTCATTGGTTATCGGCGTTCGCGCTCCGTCATTGAAATTTGCACGTAGCACTTTAACCACTGATTCTATGCCAAAGCTGTATAACCGTTTGGCACTTTTTGTACTTGTAATGTACGCGGTGTTTTTTTGGTTTTTGCTTTCGAAGTTTACTCAAAATTATCGAATAGATAAAATTAACTGGGGGGGCGAGGCTGGAGTGCTGTCATACGTTTTATCGCTTTTAAATGGTGTGTTGCTGAGTCTTTTGTTTCTGTTGTTAGTGGCTCGAAATTATGTGCTGTTTTTGATTGTTGGATGTTTCCTTGTGCTGGGAGGTGTTGTATTTGGTGAGAAAGGAGTAATAATTAATCTTGCGGTCGTAGTGATTTCAGTGATTTTTCAGAAGCCTATCCGCTTAAAGAGCATATTTTTTATTTTTGTGTTGTCGATAATTATATCGCTCCTTACAGTTGTATTTTTTTTTGGAGCTGCGTCTAGCAACGTTGATGATGCGCTTGTGGCTTTTTTGGCAAGATTAGTAGCATCTTTCGATGGGACTATGATTATTCTTAAAGCGCGCATGTATGAGAGCGTAAGTTTGCCTAATACAGTGCTTTATTACATATTTGATTTTATTGTCAGTAGGATATATGGTGTTAGTCCTGGTGTAGGTCAAATGCTGGCATCGACTAATATCTACGTATATCCGGAAAATGGTGGCCCAAATGACTCCTTAATAAACTATTTCTTACTATCTGATTTGGTTGACAAGGTTGTCGTGTGTTTTTTCGTGTCTTCTTTTGCGTTCGTCATGGGGGCCCTTGATGCTATCGTAAAGACTTGCCGATTAAATACATATAGTGCTGGTTGGAAGTTTATTCTTCTGCCTTTGTATTTCTATATGCCAACTTTTTTTCAGGCTACAGGAACAGCATTTTTGCTTTTGGCTAGATATTATTTTCTGTTGTTTCCGGTGGTTATTATTGCTTTTTTTTTAAGAAGGTGTTTGAGAGATGTCAAAGCTAAATAAGAAAAAAGTTCTTTTTTTTGCTAAGGTGGCTGATAAGAAAATTCTTTCTGATGTGTCATTTTATGAGCAAGATATTAGAGCTTTAAAAGACATGGGTTTCGATGTCCATGTTTCTAATCGGTTGAGAGATATTTTTTTATGTCGTTATGATGTTTTGTATGTTTGGTGGTGGACTTATTCGTTGCTCCCCATAATTGTATCTCGATTAAAAGGTAGCAAGTGTATAGTTGCAGGGGCTTTTCATTACGAGACACCTTTGATGTCAGGTACTGATTTTGTAAGGCGTTCTTGGCTTTACAGAATGTTGATTGGCTTGTCTCTGCGAACTGCACATATGAACATATTCGTTTCTGCTTGCGAGTACAACGCAGTGGTTGATAATTTGCGTGTAAATAATCCCAGGTTGGTTTATCACGGGATAGATACCGATGTCTATATTCCTTGTGATGGTCGTGATGATGAGTTCTTAGATTTTAATTGTCGCACTCCTCAGTTGTTATGTATCAGCTGGATGGAAAAAAATAATATCGAAAGAAAATGTATTCGCGAAGTGGTCGATGCACTGGAAATTCTCTATCAGCAGGGTGTTGAAGCTAACTTGCTTTTAGTTGGGCGTTCAGGGCCTGGGTACGAGGAGTTCAAAGAGTTTGTAGCTACAAAGTCATGTAAAAAAAATATTACTTTTAAAGGCCATATTACGGAAGCTGAAAAGATAAGTCTTTTAAGGACCTCGACGATGTATGTTTCCCCTACGTTGTACGAGGGCTTTGGCATTGCCATTGCCGAGTCCTTATCTGCTGGATGCCCCGTGATTACCAGTAGAAATGGGGCGGTTCCTGAGGTTGTTGGGCGTTGTGCTATATTTGTTGATCCGGTTTCTTCAAACTCTATTGCTCAAGCAATTTTAACGCTTCTGCAAAATCCAGAAACTCGACTTAGGCTTTCAAGGTTAGGTCGACGAAGAATCATGAGTAAGTACTCGTATCGTAAGCATAGCGAAAGTCTCGCGGCAGCGGTGCTTTCTTTATCAGATATAAATTGAAATTTTTGATTTTTTATAGTGAGGGTTTATGAAAAAAGCACTTATCACAGGAATCACAGGGCAAGATGGATCCTATCTCGCAGAATTTCTGCTTGATAAAGGTTACGAAGTCCATGGCATCAAGCGCCGAGCCTCGTCCTTCAATACTCAGCGCGTGGACCACATCTACCAAGACCCGCATGTTGATAATCAAAAGTTCGTCCTGCACTACGGCGACTTGACCGACTCCTCCAACCTCACTCGCATCATTCAGGAAGTGCAGCCGGACGAGGTCTATAACCTTGGCGCACAGTCCCACGTTGCCGTGAGCTTCGAATCGCCTGAATACACCGCTGACGTTGATGCCATGGGCACCTTGCGTATTCTGGAAGCCATCCGTCTGCTGGGGCTTGAAAAGAAAACCAAGTTTTATCAGGCATCGACCTCCGAACTTTATGGTCTGGTACAGGAAACCCCCCAGAAAGAGACCACGCCTTTCTATCCACGCTCCCCTTATGCGGTAGCAAAAATGTACGCCTACTGGATCACGGTTAACTACCGCGAAGCCTATGGCATGTATGCGTGTAACGGCATTTTGTTCAATCATGAGTCTCCGCGCCGTGGCGAAACATTCGTGACCCGAAAGATCACTCGCGCTTTGGCAAATATCTCCCAAGGCCTTGAGAAGTGCGTTTTCCTGGGCAACATGGATGCGCTGCGTGACTGGGGCCACGCTAAAGACTACGTACGCATGCAGTGGATGATGCTGCAACAGGACCAACCTGAAGATTTCGTGATTGCCACGGGTGTCCAATACTCCGTGCGCGAATTCGTGCGTTGGTCTGCTGCCGAACTGGGTGTCGAGTTGCGTTTCGAAGGTACGGGTGTTGATGAAGTTGCTATCGTTACAGCGATCGACGGTGACAAGGCACCGGCGCTGAATGTTGGTGATGTAGTGGTTCGTGTTGACCCGCGCTACTTCCGCCCTGCCGAAGTTGAAACTTTGTTGGGTGATCCGACCAAAGCTAAAACCAAGCTGGGCTGGATGCCAGAAATTACCGTTCAGGAAATGTGTGCCGAGATGGTGCGCGAAGACTTGAAAGTAGCGCAGCGTCATGCCTTGCTCAAGCAGCACGGGCATGAGGTTCCTGTAGCAACGGAGAACTGATCGGTGGCTCGTGACATGAACGAAGCGGTGTTGGTGGTTGGTTATCGCGGTATGGTCGGTTCGGCCATCGTGCGACGGCTGTCTGCATTGGGCTATAATAATATTCTGACGCTCAGTCGTGAGGACGTGGATCTGCTCGACCAGAGTGCAGTGCGGGAGTATTTCGCTACGCACAAGGTCGACCAGCTTTATTTGGCTGCTGCGCGTGTTGGGGGCATTCATGCCAACAACACCTATCCCGCAGATTTCATTTACGACAACCTGATGATTCAGGCGAACGTTATCGAAGCCGCGCATCGTGCTGGTGTACAGAAGTTGTTGTTCTTGGGCTCTTCGTGCATTTATCCGAAGCTTGCCGAGCAACCAATGACTGAGCAGGCGCTGCTGACTGGAACGCTCGAGTCGACCAACGAGCCCTATGCGATAGCCAAGATTGCCGGGATCAAGTTGTGTGAGAGTTACAATCGCCAACATGGTCGCGACTATCGCAGCGTGATGCCAACTAATTTGTATGGTCCGCACGATAACTATCATCCTGATAACAGTCATGTTATTCCCGCGTTGTTGCGCCGTTTCCATGATGCAGTTGAGAACGCAGTGGAAGAAGTTGCGATTTGGGGTAGTGGTAAGCCCATGCGAGAATTTTTGCATGTTGACGATATGGCCGCCGCCAGCGTGCATGTCATGGAGCTTGAGGGTGAATTCTATCGCGCCAATACTCAGCCGATGCTTTCTCATATCAATGTGGGCACAGGTATTGACTGTACGATTCGTGAACTGGCGGAAACCATTGCCAAAGTTACGGGTTTCAAGGGCGTCTTGACCTTTGATGCAACTAAACCGGACGGTACGCCACGCAAGCTGATGGATGTATCTCGCCTCAGATCTATGGGGTGGCAGGCGAACATTGGGCTTGAAGATGGACTGAGGAACGCCTATCAGTGGTTTGTCGCAAACCGCCTGGAGACTCGGGGCTGACGGTGTTGGGACGGCGTGTGCTTAAAAGAGCTAGCGTCGTTTCTTGTCAATTTGGATGTCCATTTTGCCGCCTTCCAAGTAAACGGCTGCCTCACTCAGGGGCGCTTGACTCCTCGTCTTCTTGCTTGCCAAATAAGGTGTGGTGCCGGGAGATTTTAGAAATGCCAGTACCCCACCTGCAGGCGTATGATGAGCTCCACGCACTCAATAGTAGATGTCACTGCATCGTGCATGACCCCTCCTGTGGGGATTTTCGTTGCGCTGATCAAGTAAGAATCAAAGGATGATTTAATGTTTCTTCCGGTAATCATGGCGGGTGGCTCTGGCACTCGTCTTTGGCCTTTGTCTCGTCAGTTGAACCCCAAGCAGTTCCTGCCGTTGGTGGATGGGAACCTGACCATGTTGCAGGCCACCATCAAGCGTCTTGACGGATTGGAGCATGCTGTCCCTCGTCTTATCTGTAATGAAAGTCACCGTTTTCTTGCTGCGGAACAGCTTCGTCAATTGGGGCTGGAAGAAGCCAATATTATTCTTGAGCCGGTCGGACGCAATACCGCCCCCGCGATTGCGCTGGCAGCGTTGCAAGCGCTGACCGAGCACGAAGACCCCATCCTGTTGGTATTGGCAGCAGATCACCTGATTCAGGATGTGGATGCGTTTCATCAGAGCATTGCCAAGGCCCAAGTCCTAGCTGAGATGGGTAAGTTGGTGACATTCGCAATTACGCCGAAACACCCTGAAACGGGCTACGGTTATCTCCAAATGGGTTCGCAGGTAGGAGAGGGTGGCTTCAAGGTCAATCGCTTTGTTGAAAAGCCTAACCTTCAAACGGCAGAACAGTATTTATCGGATGGTGGTTATTTTTGGAATAGTGGCATGTTCATGTTCCGGGCCAGCCGCTATCTTCAAGAGCTTGAGCGGTTTCAGCCGAAGATTGTTTCTGTTTGCCGGGAGGCGCTGGCTGGCGGCCAGAAGGATATGCACTTCACCCGTGTAGACAGTTCGATATTCATTACCAGCCCTGATGATTCGATCGACTATGCGGTCATGGAGAAGACCTCCGATGCGGTTATGGTGCCTCTGGATGCTGGATGGAGCGATATCGGCTCTTGGTCGGCGCTCTGGGATGCGGGTGAAAAAAACTCGGAAGGAAATTTGTTCAAGGGCGATGTGCTTTCGGAAAATACGTCCGGTAGCTATGTTCATGCCACACATCGCTTGGTGACTACCGTTGGTGTTACAGACCTTATTATTGTCGAGACCAAAGACGCTGTACTAGTCGCCCATAAAGATCAGGTGCAAGACGTCAAGAAAATCGTCGACCAACTCAAGGGTTTCAAGCGCCAAGAGCATGCAAATCACCGTGAGGTATATCGTCCGTGGGGCGTATACGACTCCATTGATAATGGGGAGCGATACCAGGTCAAGCGAATCACCGTTAAGCCTGGTGAGAAGCTTTCGGTGCAGATGCATCACCATCGTGCCGAACACTGGATTGTCGTGAGTGGAACGGCTCGGGTTACCAATGGTGAAAAAACCTATTTGGTCACTGAAAACCAATCGACTTACATCCCGATTGGCCAAATTCATGCGTTGGAAAACCCAGGGATGATTCCACTCGAATTGATCGAAGTACAATCAGGTTCCTATCTGGGAGAGGACGACATTGTGCGTTTCGAAGATATCTATGGTCGAGTGAAAGGTTGATAGTGTGAAAATTTCGATCGTCACCGTTTGCTATAACAGCGCCACGACCATTCGCGACACCATAGAGTCGGTACTCTGCCAGACCTACCAGGATATTGAGTACATCGTTATAGACGGCGCATCCAAAGACTCGACGCTTGCCATTATTTCTGAATACAAAGGGCGTATATCGACGGTTCTCAGCGAGCCTGACAAAGGTATTTATGACGCGATGAACAAGGGGATCAAGCTAGCAACGGGAGACTACGTAGGTATCCTGAATTCGGATGATGTTTTCTCCAGCACGTCTACCATTGAGGCATTGGTCAATTTCTTGGGAGCTAACCCTGCTTGCGACGCTTCCTATGCAAACTTGGTGTTCGTCCAACGAAATAACACTGATGTTGTGACGCGTAAGTACTCGTCATCTGGATTCTCTGCCTGGAAAATTCGTTTCGGATTCATGCTTCCGCACCCGACCTTTTACGCTCGTCGCAGCCTGTTCGACCAGTTTGGATACTATAAGTTGGGTTATCGCGTTTCAGCTGACTTCGAACTAATGACACGCTTCATCACCGGGGGCATCAAGCTCTCAAGGCATGACGTGAATATGGTCAAGATGCGACAGGGTGGAATCAGCACCACGGGATTTTGGTGGAAAGTTCACCAAAATATGGAAATCGTCAGGGCCTGCAGGGAAAACGGGATCTATACCAATATTTTTATGGTTGCTTTGAAAATTCCTTTCAAAGTTGCCAGCTACTTCTTTAAGTGATGCATGTGAATAAGGTTTTGCTCACCGGCGCGACCGGTTTTGTTGGTTCGGCGCTTTTGGCCCATTTGGAAAAGCAGGCGAATCATCCTGTGTCTATTGCCTCCCGTTCTCAACACGTGGGGATTGAACGTGATTGTCAGGTTTTCAACCTTGGCGAATTCGGCGCGCAAACGAATTGGCACCTCGCGCTGGGGGGCGTTGACTGCGTAGTTCATATGGCAGGGCGTGCTCATGTCTTGATACGTGAGACCAATGCGCTTGAACTTTTCCGAGAGGCCAATACGCGGGCGACGCTAAACTTGGCTACACAGGCCGCCGCCGAAGGTGTAAAACGTTTCATCTTCATCAGTTCAATTGGCGTGAATGGGGCTTATACCACCGATCTCCCTTTCTCTGAGTTGTCCGTTCCTACACCCAACGCTGATTACGCAATTTCCAAGCAGGAGGCGGAAATAGGGTTATTGCAACTCGCGCAGGCTACTGAGATGGATGTTGTGATCATTCGGCCTCCCTTAGTCTATGCCGCTCATGCTCCTGGGAACTTTCACAGATTGCTCCAACTAGTCCATTCAGGCATCCCTTTACCTTTTGGGCGAGTTAATAACAGCAGAAGCATGATTGCCTTGGAAAATCTGGTTGATTTCATCGCCTTTTGCATAGATCACCCTGCGGCGGCTAATCAGGTCTTTTTGGCTTCAGATGGTGTTGATTTTTCGACGGGACAAATGATCAGGCTTTTAGCCAAGGGTATGGGACGAAAAGCGGCTTTGGTCCCGTTTCCAGTATCGTTGCTGAGAGTGTCTGCGAAGCTATTGGGTAAGCAGGGGGTTTATACCCAATTGTGCGGTTCCCTGCAGATAGACGTTTCCAAAGCCAAGCAACTGCTTGGCTGGACGCCGCCTTTGTCAGCTGAGGCGGCAATGATCAGGGCTGGGGAAGGGTTCAATAACCGCATCGTCGGTTCGTAAAGCGTTTGGAGTATTGAGTGATGGTCTGGGTTTTTTTTATTGTGACAGGTGGTATTTCTCTGCTATTAACAAGTGCTCTACGACGATACGCGCTCGCTAAAAGCCTGATAGATGTACCCAACGCCCGCAGTTCCCACACGGTTCCCACTCCTCGTGGTGGTGGCGTGGCGATCGTGGTGAGTTTTTTGTTCTTGTTACCCTTTCTCGCGATATTTTCGCTTTTATCTTGGTCGTTCACCTGGGGACTCTTAGGCGCCGGCGCCGGCATCGCGATATTGGGTTTCCTGGATGATCATGGTCATATCGCAGCAAGATGGCGGTTGCTTGGGCATTTCAGTGCCGCCGTGTGGGCGCTTTTTTGGACGGGAGGAGTGCCCCCCCTCGCTGTCATGGGTACAACATTTGAGATGGGCTGGATTGGCACTGTACTGGCCATGCTCTATTTGGTTTGGATGCTTAATCTCTACAATTTCATGGATGGAATTGACGGACTAGCCAGTATTGAGGCTATTTTCGTCTGCTTGGGGGCTGCGTTGATTTACGCGTTAATGGGGCTTGGTTCTATGGCCTGGGCGCCGTTGCTGTTGTCATTCGCGGTCGCCGGTTTTTTGTATTGGAACTTCCCTCCGGCGAAGATTTTCATGGGGGATGCAGGCAGTGGTTTTCTAGGTGTAACGCTGGGGATTTTTTCCTTGCAAGCTGCCTGGGTGTCTCCTTCACTCATTTGGGTTTGGGTGATTCTGATGGGTGTGTTTATAGTCGATGCCACCTTTACGCTGATCAGGCGCTTGGTTCGGGGAGATAAGGTCTATGAAGCCCACAGGAGCCATGCCTATCAGTACGCGTCCCGAAAGTATGGTCGTCACTTACCTGTTACGTTGGCTGTCGGTTTAGTGAATCTGATTTGGCTGCTACCCATTGCGCTGTGTGTTGCCTTGCTTGGACTGGATGGTTTACTGGGCGTGATAATTGCTTATGTTCCATTACTCATATTGGCCACGATGTTTCATGCCGGCACCGTCGAGAAAAACGAACCTGTGAATTAATTCGCCAGTGTATTTAGTAATTTTGCTTTTTGTATTGCGGTGCTTGTTCGGAGGTAGTTATGGATATGTTACGGACCTATTTGTTGGGCCTGCCTCGCCGGTATAAACGATTCATCCAGGTACTGACTGACGTCGTGCTGGTTTGGTCTGCACTCTGGGTGGCTTTTCTCGTGCGTTTAGGGATCGACGACATGATCAATCCTATCCGTATGCACTTCTGGCTCTTTATCTGCGCGCCGCTGATCGCCATTCCCCTGTTTGTCCGTTTTGGTATGTACCGCGCTGTCATGCGTTATTTTGGTAACGATGCGTTGATCTCGATTATCAAGGCTGTGAGCCTGTCATCTTTGATATTGGCATTGGTTGTTTACTGGTACAGCAACCATCAGAACGTGGTGCCACGCTCTATTATTTTCAATTATTGGTGGCTCAGTCTTATTACTATCGGCGGTCTGCGTCTGGCAATGCGTCAGTATTTTTTGGGCGACTGGTTCACTGCGGCGCAACACGTACCGTTCACCAGTCGTGAAAATGGCCTGCCTAAAGTTGCCATCTACGGTGCTGGTGCTGCGGGTAATCAATTGGTTGCTGCTTTGCGGATGGGACGCGTGATGCGGCCAGTGGCATTTATTGACGACGACGCGAGTATTTCTGACCACGTTATCTCGGGACTTCAGGTATATAAACCCAAACACATTCAACGCATGATCGATGTGACGGGTGCCGAGGAAATATTGCTTGCGATTCCGTCCTCAAATCGCGGCAGACGTCGTGAAATCCTCGGTTTTCTTGAGGGATTTCCTCTTCACGTGCGGAGTGTTCCAGGCTTCATGGATTTGGCCAGCGGGCGGGTCAAGGTTGATGATATCCAAGAAGTCGATATTGCGGATTTGCTAGGGCGTGACACGGTCCCTGCTCAGGCGGACTTACTTGAGCACTGCATAGCAGGGAAGAGTGTTTTGGTTACTGGTGCTGGCGGTTCTATCGGCTCTGAATTATGTCGGCAGATCTTGTCTCTAAAGCCCACGACCCTTTTGCTGTTTGAACACAGCGAATTTAACCTTTACAGCATTCTTTCTGAGCTTGAACAACGGGTTTTGCGTGAGTCATTGGCGATCAAGGTCTTGCCAATTCTGGGCTCGGTCCGTAATCAGTCTAAGCTGTTGGACGTCATGAAAACCTGGCACATCGACACGGTCTATCATGCCGCAGCTTATAAACATGTACCGATGGTTGAGCACAATATTGCCGAAGGCGTGCTGAATAATGTCATTGGAACGCTTAGCACCGCACAGGCTGCCCTTCAAGCTGGGGTTGCCAATTTCGTCCTGATTTCCACAGATAAAGCAGTACGCCCGACCAATGTGATGGGCAGCACCAAGCGCTTGGCTGAGCTTACGTTGCAGGCGCTCAGTCGTGAGTTGGCCCCCGTTTTGTTTGGTGACAGAGCCAAGGTTTCACACGTCAACAAAACCCGCTTCACAATGGTCCGCTTCGGCAACGTATTGGGCTCCTCGGGTTCAGTCATTCCACTGTTCCATAAGCAGATCAAATCTGGTGGTCCGTTGACGGTTACTCACCCGAAAATCACCCGATACTTTATGACTATCCCTGAAGCCGCACAGTTGGTTATCCAAGCGGGTTCGATGGGGTTGGGCGGCGATGTATTTGTTTTGGATATGGGGGAACCGGTAAAGATCGCTGAACTGGCTGAAAAGATGATTCATCTATCAGGATTCAGTGTGCGTTCGGACAAAAATCTTCATGGCGACATCGCCATCGAATTCACTGGTCTGCGTCCCGGCGAAAAGCTTTACGAAGAGTTGCTAATCGGCGACAACGTCGTCGCCACCCAGCACCCAATGATCATGAGTGCAAACGAAGACCATCTCTCGTGGGAAGTGCTTAAGGGCAAGCTAACCGAGCTACTAGCCGCCGTGGACCAAGACGACTACACCCGGGTCCGCCAACTCCTTCGCGACACCGTCAGCGGCTACTCCCCTGACGGCGAAATCGTCGATTGGATCTATCAACAGCGTCGCCTGGACCCCTGATTTAACACCCTGTTACTCAAGCACTTTTGACGAATCCCCAACATCGCCTAAGTTTGAAAAGCAGCTTCGGAAAAGCTGCTTTTTCACCTACCGATCCCAAGGAGCGTCAAATGCAAACCCCCTACCTAACCTCCCTAATCTTCGCCTTCCTCACCACTCTCTCCCTCACCACCACCGCAGCCCCCTCCATCAAACCAGAAGCCCCAACCCCCATCACCGCCCAACTCTCCAAAACCGAGCAACCCGCCAAGGTCAACCTCAACGCCGCCGACGCCGAAACCTTACGCCGTGACCTCTTTGGCATCGGCGCGGCGAAAGCCAAGGCGATCATCGCCTACCGTGAAAGCAATGGCCCGTTCACGGCGGTGGATGAGTTGTTGGAGGTAAAGGGGATCGGCAAGGCGTTGTTGGAGAAGAATCGCGAGAGGCTGGAAATCAACTAACACATATCAGGAGGGCCGGTCATTGACCGGCCTTTTTTAATCCTCGGGCTCACATATCTGCGCTTTCAAGCTTTCACGGACCACATCCATGATTCGCGCCGCCAGGGCCGGATTTTCGACACTTCGGGCCAGCACCAGCGCTCCAACCAGTGTCGACATCATCAGCAATCCCTGGGTATCGCCTCGTCCATCCGCCAGTGCTGCTTCTATTTGCTTGAGCCTTGCGCCAAGTACCGCATCGGTCGTTGCGCTTTGCTGGCCTCTTAGCCCTAGTTCAGATGACATGGTCGGCAGCGGGCATCCTTCACCTGGGGACGTGTGGTGCCATTCCGACAGGTAGCTGTCGATAAACGCTTCCAGTGGCCTTTCTTGGCTGAAGAGCATCTCGCAATGGGCATCCAACTCGGCAGCAGCAGCCTGCAGCGCTTTTTCCACCAATTCGTCCTTAGAGGCGAAATGCGCGTAAAACCCGCCGTGTGTCAGGTTCAGTGCTTTCATCAATGGCTGTAGCCCCGTGGCACCAATACCATCGCGGCGAAAGCGAACGGAAGCTTCCTTGATGATGCGTTGGTGGGTCTGGGCTTTATGGTCTTGTGAATAACGCATTGGGATGCCTCGGGGACGTAGCGGCATTCTAACGAAGGTGGACCTTTTTAAACATCACGACAATACCGCGTTGTATTGGCATGAAAAATGATTACGTCTGCTTTAGGTATTGTTCAACAATCGTGAGGCCGTGATGACGCTTAGCATGTCCTTAGCCGACCAGATTGCCCTGGAATTGCGTGCCGACATTATTGGTGGGCGGCTGCTGCCGGGGATGGCGTTGGTGGAAGTGGAGTTGGTCAAAGCTTACAACGCGTCGCGTAATACGATTCGCGAGGCACTGCACCGTTTAGGGCAGGAGGGATTGACCCGTTATGTGCGCAACAAAGGCGTGATGGTCCGGCGTCTTGAGCGCTCAGAAGTGCGTGATCTATTTGTGGTCCGTCGCACGTTGGAGCTGCAGGCCATCGCCCAGAGCCGCTCGCTCACTGAGGATCAGTCCGAGCGCATGTTAAACGCCATCGAAGCCACCACTCTGGCAAGGGAGCGCGAAGACTGGCGTGCTGTAGCTACTCACAGTTTGGTATTCCACCAACTGATTGTGGGCTTGATGCGTAGCCCACTGTTCGACGAGTTTTTTGCCCAGGTCATCGCCCAGCTGCGCCTGGTGTTTTGCGCTGCGCCTGATGAGCAGCGTTTCCAGTCGCCTTGGCTGGAGCGTGACCGCGAGATTTATCAACTATTGGTCCAGAAGGACAAGCCAGCGGCAGGGGAGGCGATGAGCTTGTACCTGGATGATTCGGAACGCCTGTCGTTGGCCCTGTTTTCCACCCCCTGATGGAGGATGCGCATCATGTACAAAGACTATCCGGCCGCTTATCAGGTCAGTAAAGGTTCAGCGTTACAGGTAGACACGGCGTTTTATGAGCGTATCCGTGATCGAAAGGAGCAGCGCACGCTGATCGAGCAGTTTGAGGTACCCATCCGTACGGGCAGGGCGTGGAAGGTGCCGGCGGGGCATGTGTTTCGTGTGACTACGCCAGTGGGCCCGCAGGTGGGCGACTTCAATGTGTGGAACGCCAACGACCCTCGCGAACGGCTTTGGGCGGCGCGTACCCGTCAGCTACAGGGCGCTCATGTCAGCACCCATGATCGGCTTTGGTCGAACCTGCCGTTCCTGCGGCCTTTGGTGACGATCACCGATGACAGTCTGGCGGGCTACGGTATCGATGAGCACGGTGGGCGGCTGCACGATTTGCTAGGCACGCGCTGCGATCCGTATGTGAATCGCATGCTCACTGGCGAGGACTTCCATCATCATTGCCATTCGAACCTGACCCGTGCGGTATTACCTCACGGGCTGACAGAATTTGACGTGCATGACGTGTTGAATATTTTCCAGTGCACGGGCCTCAATCATGACGACATGTACTTCATGAAGGCTTGTCCGGCGCAGAAGGGCGACTACCTGGAGTTTTTTGCCGAGATTGATTTGCTGTGTGCGTTGTCGACCTGCCCAGGTGGGGATTTGTCGCTGCCGATGTGGGGGCCGGATGCACAGGACCCGCTGACGGTGTGTCGTCCGTTGGGGGTCGAGATTTATAGGTTGGAGGAGGCGCTACTGGGCGGCTGGAGTCAGCCGGAACGTGCTGCCTACAAGGGGCAGCACGGATTGCAAATTGCCAAGGCGGATTGGGAGTAGGGCGGATAAGGGGGCTGCTTCGCCGCCCTGCGCGGGGCAAGCCCGCTCACTACAATAAGCACGAATGCGGATTAGCGATCCTGCGCGTCCTTGGCGTCCGCCTGGGCGTTGCGTTCGGCCACGCGTTTGCGTTGTTCGTCGGTGAGTTCGACCTTGTTGGCGCTGTCACGCAGCATGAGCAGCCCACCGACGATCGACCCGATCGCTACCACTAAAATCAACCACGCATACCACGGCATAAGGCTCTCCTTGAGGCAGATTGCCGTGGGAGAATTTTCCCACGGTAATAACTGCTTTGAGTAACGGACTTTCTGACTAGTTCAGTGTAGGCCCGTTCTGCCCCAAGTAGGTCAAAGCCCAGTCAACATCACATCCGCCGGCGCATCCGCACGGTCTTGCGCAGTCATCTGGAAGTACGCAAACCCCACCGCCATAAAGCCCAGGAAGATCAACCCGATCAGCGCGTTGAACCATGCCATTGCCACCAGGCACACCACCGCCAGTACCAGCGCAATACCCGGCACGATCGGGTAACCCGGTGCACGAAAGGTCCGCTCCAGCAGGGGCTCGGTCTTACGCAGTTTAAACAGGCTGAGCATGCTCATGATGTACATCACGATGGCGCCGAACACTGCCATGGTGATCATCGCTGCGGTCAGTGTCATGCCGCCCAGGTTGATCAGGCCATCGCTGTAGATGGCGGCGATGCCGACCACGCCGCCGGCAATGATTGCTCGATGGGGTGTCTGGAAACGCGACAGTTTGGCGAGGAAGGAGGGCAGGTAACCGGCGCGGGCGAGGGCGAAGAACTGGCGCGAGTAGCCGAGGATGATGCCGTGGAAACTGGCTACCAGGCCGAACAGGCCGATCCACACCAGCATGTGCAACCAGCCGGAGCTGTCGCCTACGACGGTTTTCATGGCTTGTGGCAGTGGGTCGTTGATGTTGGACAGGGTGCGCCAGTCGCCCACGCCGCCGGCGAAGAACATTACGCCCATGGCCAGGACCACCAGGGTGAGGATGCCGCTGATGTAGGCTTTTGGAATGGTGCGTTTGGGATCTTTCGCTTCTTCGGCGGCCATGGCTGCGCCTTCGATGGCGAGGAAGAACCAGATGGCGAAGGGAATCGCGGCAAACATGCCGGCAATCGCGGGGGCGCCGAAGGTGTCGGAGCCGGCCCAGCCATTGAGGGCGAAATTGCTGAAGCTGAATGCTGGGGCGACCACGCCCATGAACACCAGCAGTTCGGCGACGGCCAGTACGCACACTACCAGCTCAAACGTGGCGGCGAGTTTCACACCGAGGATGTTCAGGCCCATGAACACGATGTAGGCGCCGACTGCCGCATGCTTCGGGTCCAGCGCCGGGAATTGCACATTCAGGTAAGCGCCGATGGCCAAGGCAATGGCTGGCGGTGCGAAGACGAATTCGATCAGGGTCGCAAGGCCGGCAATCAAGCCACCTTTCTCACCAAACGCTCGACGGCTGTAGGCAAATGGCCCGCCTGCGTGAGGAATGGCGGTGGTCAGCTCGGTGAAACTGAAGATAAAGCAGGTGTACATCGCGGCGACCATCAGCGAGGTCACCAGGAAGCCCAGGGTCCCGGCGACGCCCCAGCCGTAGCTCCAGCCGAAGTATTCCCCGGAGATCACCAAGCCTACGGCAATGCCCCATAGATGCAGGGTGCCTAGGGTGGGTTTGAGTTGTGTGTTCATGTGTTGCTCTCCCTGAACCGGTTGGAATGATTCAAGGTGTTGCAGTGGGCATGCCATGCCGGACATCTGTGTCGTAAAACGGCGTAATTGTCGCCAAAGAGACGGTTTGGCGTTTGAAAGTTTCCGTCATTGCACCAGATAAGTGCGGTGCTGTCTGGGCTGCAGTCATCGCGGGCAAGCCCGTTCCCACATTGGACCGTGTATTTCCTATTGAAGCGCTGTCGAGTGTGGGGCCCTCCCACCCACCAAAATAACCCTGTAAACCCCGTATAAACCCACTCTTTACGCCGTCTTTACGCCCCAGCCATTCCCTCGCTCTCGTTCCTTTACGCCACTCCTGCGGACAATTGCCCTACACGCGGCAATACGCCGCTAAACGGAGAGACTTCCATGAGCGTTCTGGACGGGGTGTCACTGCTATTGGCCGTGGCGCTGTTCATTTATCTGCTGGTTGCGCTGTTACGCGCGGATCAGAACTAGGAGCGGGCCATGCACAGTTATGACTATTGGCTGATCATTGCCTTCTTTGCCCTAGTGTTGGTGCCCGCGCCGTTCCTGGGGCGGTTCTACTACAAGGTGATGGAGGGCCAGCGCACGTGGCTGAGTCCAGTTCTGGGGCCTGTCGAAAATGCCTGTTATCGCCTGTCCGGTGTTGACGCGCATGAAGAGCAGAGCTGGCAGAAGTACACCTTGGCGCTGCTGGCATTCAACCTTGCCGGTTTCGTGCTGCTGTTCGCGATACTGCTGTTCCAGGACTATCTCCCACTCAACCCGCAGAAATTGCCGGGACAGGAATGGACACTGGCCTTCAACACCGCAGTCAGTTTCATGACCAACACCAACTGGCAGTCCTACAGCGGTGAGGCATCCCTCAGCTACCTCAGCCAGATGGCGGGACTGACCGTGCAGAACTTCGTCAGTGCTGCCACCGGCCTCGCTGTCCTGGTCGCTTTGTGCCGTGGGATTGGTCGCAAATCCACCAAGACGTTGGGCAACTTCTGGGTCGATATGACCCGCGCCACGCTCTATGGCTTGCTGCCGTTGTGCCTGGTGCTGGCGTTGTTTCTGGTCTGGCAGGGCGTGCCACAGACCTTCGCGCATTACGTCGATGCCGTGACGATGCAAGGTGTGGATCAGGTGATCCCCTTGGGCCCGGCAGCCAGCCAGATTGCGATCAAGCAATTGGGCACCAACGGTGGCGGCTTCTTTGGCGTCAACTCGGCGCACCCGTTTGAAGACCCGACAGCCTGGGCCAACCTGTTTGAGTTGGCGGCGATCATCCTGATCCCGGTAGCACTGGTGTTCACCTTTGGCCACTACGTTAAAGACCTGCGTCAGAGCCGCGCGATCCTCGGTTGCATGCTGGCGCTGTTCCTGATCGGCGGTGCGACCTCGCTGTGGGCCGAGTATCAGCCCAACCCGACGCTGAATAACCCGGCCGTCGAACAAACCGCGCCGTTGGAAGGTAAGGAAGCACGCTTCGGTACTACCGGCACGGTGCTCTGGTCGGTGACCACGACGGCGGCGTCCAACGGTTCGGTCAACGGCATGCAGGACAGCCTCAACCCCCTCAGTGGCATGGTGGCGCTGGTCAACATGATGGTCGGCGAAGTGATCTTCGGCGGTGTGGGCGCCGGCATGTACGGCATGCTGCTGAACGTGTTGATCGCAGTGTTCCTCGCCGGGTTGATGATTGGCCGTACGCCGGAATACCTGGGCAAGAAACTCCAGGCGAAAGAAGTGCAATTACTGGTGGTGACCTTGCTGGTGATGCCGGTGGGCACTTTGGTTCTGGGGGCCATCGCCGCCAGCTTGCCGGGTCCGGCAGGTGCCATCAGTAACCCCGGCCCCCATGGTTTCAGCCAGTTGCTCTATGCCTACACCTCGGCCAGTGCCAACAACGGTTCTGCGTTTGGTGGTTTCAGTGCCAACACTGCGTTCCACAACCTGATGTTGGGCCTGGGCATGTTGATCGGCCGCTTTGGCTACATCCTTCCGGTACTGGCCCTGGCCGGCAGCCTGGCAATGAAGAAGACCGCGCCGATTGGCCAGAACAGCTTCCCCACCCATGGCCCACTGTTCGTGACCCTGTTGACCGTGACCATTCTGCTGGTAGGCGGCCTGACTTTCCTGCCAACGCTGGCGTTGGGCCCTATCGCTGAACACCTGAGCATGGGCTTCTAAAAGAAGGGATATGAAAATGAATATGCCTGCTAAAAACGCAGCTCCCGTACACACCCAGGAGCCTGCCAAAACCGCCATCTCTGCGCTGTGGCGCCCTGCGCTGGTCCAGGCGTTCGTCAAGCTGGATCCGCGCCAGCTACAACGCTCGCCGGTCATGCTGGTGGTCGAATTGACCGCCATCCTCACCACCGTGCTGTGCTTTGTGCCGGAAACCACTGTACCGACCTACGTCGCCGTGCAGATCGCCGTGTGGCTGTGGTTCACCGTGCTGTTCGCCAACTTCGCCGAAGCCTTGGCCGAAGGGCGTGGCAAGGCTCGCGCCGACAGCCTCAAGGCTGGCAGCGAAGGCCTGAGTGCACGGCGCAAAGAGGCGGATGGCAGCTTCAAGGTCGTGCCAGCTACTAGCTTGCGCAAAGGTGATGTGGTGCGCGTCGCCGCCGGGGAAATGATCCCCGGTGACGGCGAGGTCATCGAAGGTATCGCGGCGGTCAACGAAGCGGCGATCACCGGTGAATCCGCGCCGGTTATCCGTGAATCTGGCGGTGATCGTTCGGCTGTCACCGGCAACACCCGTCTGGTGTCGGACTGGTTGTTGGTGCGTATTACCGTCAACCCCGGTGAGTCCACGCTCGACCGCATGATCGCCCTGGTAGAAGGCGCCAAACGCCAGAAAACCCCCAACGAAGTGGCGCTGGATATCCTGCTGATCGGCTTGACGCTGATCTTCCTGCTGGTGGTGGTGACCCTGCAGCCGTTCGCCCACTTTGCCAATGGCAACTTGCCGCTGGTGTTCCTGGTCGCACTGCTGGTGACGCTGATTCCTACCACCATCGGCGGCTTGTTGTCAGCCATCGGTATCGCTGGCATGGACCGCCTGGTGCGTCTCAACGTGATCGCCAAATCCGGGCGTGCCGTGGAAGCAGCAGGTGACGTACATGTGTTGCTGTTGGATAAAACCGGCACCATCACCTTTGGTAATCGTCGCTGTGCAGCAGTCATCGCAGCGCCTGGCGTCAGTGGCCGTGACTTGGCCGAAGGCGCCCTGTTGGCGTCGCTGGCGGACGACACTGCAGAAGGCAAATCCATCGTCGAATACCTGCGTGCCTTGCACCCGCAAGCCGAGCCGTCGCTGGACCAACTGACCTCGGTGCCCTTTAGTGCCGAAACCCGTTTGTCCGGTGTCGACTACCAGGGCCGTGTATTCCGTAAAGGCGCGGTGGACTCGCTGCTCGCTTTCATCGGCCAACAACGTCGTGACTTGCAACCTGCGTTGTCGCGGGAGATCGACAAGATCGCCCAAAGCGGCGGCACCCCGTTGCTGGTGTGCGCCGACGGTAAGTTGCTCGGTGCAATCCACCTCAAGGACGTGGTCAAACCCGGTATCCGCGAACGTTTCGCCGAACTGCGCAAGCTGGGCATTCGTACCGTGATGGTCACCGGCGACAACCCTCTGACCGCTGCCGCAATTGCTGCTGAAGCAGGCGTGGACGACGTATTGGCCGAAGCCACGCCGGAGAAAAAACTCGCGCGCATTCGTCACGAGCAGAACGACGGTCGCCTGGTTGCCATGTGTGGCGACGGCGCCAACGATGCCCCGGCCTTGGCCCAAGCTGACGTTGGCATGGCGATGAACGACGGCACCCAAGCCGCTCGCGAAGCCGCCAACATGGTCGACCTCGACAGCGACCCGACCAAGCTGCTGGACGTGGTGCAGATCGGCAAGGAATTGCTGGTGACCCGTGGCGCACTTACCACCTTCTCCATCGCCAACGACGTGGCCAAGTACTTCGCGATCCTGCCGGCGCTGTTCGCCTCGATCTACCCGCAACTGGGCGTGCTCAACGTGATGCACCTGCAGAGCCCGCAAAGCGCGATTCTCTCGGCCATCGTGTTCAACGCCCTGATCATCGTGGTGCTGATTCCCCTGGCGCTGCGCGGTGTACGGGTGCAGGCGGCGAGTGCGGCGGCGTTGCTGCGTCGCAACCTGCTGATCTACGGGCTGGGTGGGATTCTGGTGCCGTTCGTAGGCATCAAGGCCATCGACATGCTGCTGACCGCACTCCACCTGGTGTAACCCGTAGTGAGCGGGCTCGTCGAATCGTCGCACCGCCCGCGCTGGGTGGCGAAGCCGCCCTAATCAGGACGCCGCGGTGTTTCAGGAAGACCGAGGTGTCTGGTTTTAGGGCGGCTTTGCCCCCAGCGCGGGACAAGCCCGCTCACTACAAGTACGTATTCCACGCAATAGAGGAATTTGAAATGTCCAACATAATCCGTCCAGCGCTGAGCCTGCTGGTCCTCATGACCCTGGTCACCGGCGTCGCCTACCCCTTGGTGGTGACCGGCGTCGCCCAAGTCGCCTTTCCCGACCAGGCCAATGGCAGCCTGGTGCGCGATGACAGCGGCAAGGTGCGCGGTTCCAGCCTGATCGCCCAGGATTTTACCGGTGACAACTGGTTTCATCCGCGTCCTTCGGCGGGCGCATTTGCTACGGTTTCCAGCAGCGCCAGTAACCTGGGCCCAAGCAACCCGGCACTGGCGACGCGCATTTTCGACGACGCGAACAAACAACTTGTACCTGGCCAGGGGCCAGTGCCTTTGGTGTCGCTGACTACCTCTGGCAGCGGTCTTGATCCACACTTGCCACCGCAGGCGATTGCCTATCAACTGGCACGGGTGGCAGCAGCGCGGAATGTACCGGTGTCGACCTTGCAACGGTTGCTGGATGAGCACATAGAAAGCCCGTTGGTGGGCCCGCCGGTAGTGAACGTGCTGGCGCTGAATATGGCCCTGGAAAAACTCTGAACCCCTGTGGGAGCGGGCTTGCTCGTGAAGACGGCATATCTGCCAGTACTTCCGTCACTGGCAGACCGCTTTCGCGAGCAAGCCCGCTCCCACATTGGATCTTCAGTGAACTTTACTACCTGAAGGAACTCCCCAGCATGAGCGACTCCGGCCGCGCCGACGCCCTCCTAGCCGACCTGCCCCGGGACGGCCGCGGCCGGCTCAAGGTCTTCCTCGGCGCCGCACCCGGCGTGGGCAAGACCTACGCCATGCTGCAGGCCGCCCACACGCAGTTACGCCAGGGCGTGCGCCTGATCGCCGGTGTGGTCGAAACCCACGGCCGCGCCGAGACCGAAGCCTTGCTCAGTGGCCTGCCGCAACAGCCATTGCTGCGCAGTGAATACCGTGGCGTCATGCTTGAAGAAATGGACCTCGACGGCCTGCTCGCCGCCAAGCCCAAGCTGGTGCTGGTGGACGAACTGGCCCACAGCAACGCCCCCGGCAGTCGTCATGAAAAGCGCTGGCAAGATATTCAGGAATTGCTCGCCGCCGGTATCAACGTGTTCACCACGGTCAACGTCCAGCACCTGGAAAGCCTCAACGACCAGGTGCGCGGCATCACCGGTGTGCTGGTCCGCGAAACCCTGCCGGACTGGGTGCTGCAAGAGGCCGACGAACTGCTGCTGATCGACCTGCCGTCTCGCGAATTATTGGAGCGCCTGCGCGACGGCAAGGTCTACGTGCCTGAGCAGGCCCGCGCGGCCATCGATGCCTTCTTCACCCAGACCAACCTGATGGCCCTGCGCGAGCTGGCCATGCAAACCGCCGCCGCCCACGTTGATGACGATTTGGCCCAAGGCTATCGCCAACTCGGCCAGGCAGCGCCGGCGGTGCGCGGTCGCCTGCTGGTGGGCGTGGATGGCGATGCGCAGGCCGAACGCCTGGTGCGGCATGCCAGTCGCGTCGCCCAGCGTCGGCATTTACCCTGGAGCCTGGTGCATATCGACAACGGCCGCGCACGGGATGAGCAATCGCGCCTGCGCCTGCAAAATGCCCAGCAACTGGCTGAGCGTTTGGGGGGCGAGGTTGTTTTGTTGCGGGCGGGAGAGGTGGCCAAGACCCTGATCCAGCACGCCGCCGAGCGTCGCGCCAGCCTGCTGTTGGTGGGGCAGTCGCGGATGCGCTGGCGTCGGCGTTTGTTCGGGGGTGGGCTTGCCGCGCGCCTGTTGCGCAATGCTCGTGGTTTGGAAATCAACGTCCTAGACAGCGACGACATCCCTGCACCACCGCGCATGCCCGATGTACGCGGCTTGGTGTGGTTCGACTACGGGCTGGCGGTGGTGGCGACGGTGGTGGCTGCCGCGTTAGCCTGGGCCGTGGCCAGTGTGTTGCCGTTGCCGAACATCTCTCTGGTGTTTCTCGCAGCTGTATTGCTGGTGGCCGTGCGCAGCAGCCTCGGGCCTTCCCTGGTGTGCGCTGCGCTGTCATTCCTGACTTACGATTTCCTGTTTATCCCGCCGAACTTTTCCTTCGCCATCCAGCGTGAAGAGGACGTGCTCACGCTGCTGTTCTTCCTGCTGATGGCCGCGCTCACCGGCAACCTCGCCGCGCGGCAACGCCGGCAGTTGCAGGCATTGCGTGACACGCAGGAAGAAACCAGCGAGCTGCTCGACCTGTCGCGCAAACTCACTGCCGCCACCGACCGCCAGGCGGTGATCAGTGCGGCAGCCCATCATCTGGAAGGCTGGAGCGACCTGGATTTGTGCCTGGTCAATCGCAATGGCCAAGGTGGCTGGAAGGTTGAAACCGGCGCGCCACTGACCCTCACCGAAGCCGAGCGCGCCGCCGCCGACTGGGCCTGGCAACACGACCAGCCAGCCGGCATGGGCACCGGCACGCTGCCGTTTGGACGTTGGTGGTGGTGGCCGCTGTCGGGTGAAGAGGGCCCGTTGGGCTTGCTCGGTGTCAGTCCCAAACCGGGCCTGGAGTTGAGCGGGCAGCGGCGACGTCTACTCACTGCGTTGAGTCAACCGTTGGCCCAGGCGCTGGCGCGGGCGCAACTGGCGCAAGAGCTGGAGTCCGCCCGGTTGCACGGCGAAACCGAGCAACTGCGCAGCGCCTTGCTGGCCTCGGTGTCCCACGATCTGCGCACGCCGTTGACTGCCATGCGCGGCAGCATCGACAGCTTGCTGGCCTTGGGTGAAGCCATCCCGTTGGAAGACCGTCGTGAGTTGCTGGAAGGCACCCGCGATGAAGCCGAACGCCTCGATCGTTATATCCAGAACCTGCTGGACATGACCCGCCTGGGTCACGGCGCCCTGAAGCTGGCGCGGGATTGGGTGTCACCCGGCGATATCGTTGGCAGTGCTCTTGGGCGATTGCGTGCGGTGTTGGCGCCGTTGCAGGTGCGTGCCGATGTGCCAGCGGAGTTGCCGTTGCTGTACGTGCACGCGGCGTTGATCGAGCAAGCGTTGGTCAATGTGCTGGAAAACGCTGCGCGGTTCTCACCGGCCCACGGGCGTTTGCACGTGAGTGCTGGCGTGTCCGACAACCAACTGTTTTTCGCGGTGGCCGACGAAGGGCCGGGCATTCCCGAAGACGAGCGTGCGAAGATTTTCGATATGTTCTACACCGCCGCGCGCGGGGATCGAGGCGGGCAGGGCACTGGCCTGGGCCTGGCGATCTGCCAAGGCATGGTCGGTGCCCACGGTGGGCATATCAGCGTTGCCGATGGCATCGACGGGCGCGGCACCTGTATCACCCTGTTCCTGCCACTGCCGACTCAGCCTGGCCTGGAGCGCGAGGCATGAGCTACCCTGTTTTCTTCACGGATTATGATTGGACACCATGAGCCAGACCTCGACGATTTTGGTCATTGATGACGAACCGCAGATCCGCAAATTCCTGCGCATCAGCCTGGCCTCCCAAGGCTATAAAGTGATCGAGGCTGGCACCGGCAATGAAGGCTTGGCGCAGGCGGCGTTGAGCAAGCCGGACCTGCTGGTGCTCGACCTTGGCCTGCCGGACATGGACGGCCAGCAAGTGCTGCGCGAGTTTCGCGAATGGTCGACGGTGCCGGTGCTGGTGCTGTCGGTACGGGCCAGCGAAGGGCAGAAAGTCGAAGCCCTCGACGGCGGTGCCAACGACTACGTGACCAAGCCGTTTGGCATCCAGGAATTTCTCGCCCGCGTGCGTGCGTTACTGCGCCAAGCGTCGGCGGGAGAGGCTCAGGAAGCGGCCTTGCGTTTTGGCCCGCTGACGGTAGACCTGGCCTACCGCCGCGTACTGCTGGACGGCGTCGAAGTGGCGCTCACCCGCAAGGAATACGCGGTGCTGGCGCAACTGGCGCGGCATCCAGGTCGGGTGATCACCCAGCAGCAATTGCTCAAGGATATCTGGGGGCCGACTCATACCGAAGACAGCCACTACTTGCGGATTGTGGTGGGGCATTTGCGTCAGAAGTTGGCGGATGATCCGACGCAGCCACGGTTTATCGTGACCGAGGCGGGGGTGGGGTATCGGTTGTTGAGTGCCTAGATGTGTGGTGCCTGGCCCGGCGCTATCGCAGGCAAGCCAGCTCCCACATTTGACCGCGTACCCTCTGAATAAACGCGGTCGAATGTGGGAGCTGGCTTGCCTGCGATAAGGCTTTCAGCACCACCACAACACTCAGCGCTGCTCACTCTCATACCGATCCAACGTATCACTGGCAATCTCCCGCCCCAACGCGATCAACTCCGGCGCCTTGTAGAATTCGAAAAACCGACACACCCGCTTCGGCACGTTGATCAGCACATCCGGCGGGTACCCGGCGATCTTGTACTGCGCCAACGACGTCTGCATCACCTCGAAACTCTGGTTGATCAAATCCAGCAGCGACGCCGGCCCGACGTTATCAATGATGAATGAACCGGTCGCCGACTTCGGCGCCCCTGCTTTTTCCGGTGCGGCGGCAGGTTGCTGGGATTCGGGCTCGGCCGACTCCAGCCAGGGGTTTATATCCGCCGCCTCAGCTTGCAAGGCCTCCTGCTCCAGCTTCATCAATTGCTCGGCCTGTTTGCGGCGAAACGGCAGGTGTGAGCCCAATGACTTCGCCAGGCTGTTGAAGCGGCTCTTGAACGCCGGCGGTCGCTGGATGACCGGCAAGTGATAGTGCTTTTGGTTGGTGGCGTTGAGGTTGACCGCGATGATCAAATCGCAGTGGCTCGACACCACCGGCACGATGGGTAACGGGTTGAGCAAGCCGCCGTCTACCAGCATGCGGTTGCCCTGCATCACCGGCGTGAACAGGCTGGGGATGGCCGCCGAGGCGCGCATGGCCTGGTGCAGGCAGCCTTCCTGGAACCAGATCTCCTGCTGATTGGTGAGGTCGGTGGCGACCGCCGTGTAGGGAATGCGCAGCTCTTCGATGTTGAGTTCACCGACGATCTTGCGGATTTGTCCGAAGACCTTCTCGCCACGAATCGCCCCCAGGCGAAAACTCACATCCACCAGGCGGAGCACGTCGAGGTAGTCGAGGCTTTCGATCCAGTTTCGATACTCCTCCAGTTTGCCCGCGGCATAGATCCCACCCACCACGGCGCCCATGGAACAACCGGCGACACAGGCGATGTCGTAGCCGCGTCGTTCGATCTCTTCGATCACCCCGATATGGGCGTAGCCCCGGGCTCCGCCGGAGCCCAGCACCAAGGCAACACGCTTTTTCATGGTCCATGTCCTCCCCAAGGCAGACGCCCACAATGCACCCATTGAGGGGGCGGCTTCAATCGCCGGAGGCGTCTACACTATTTTTCAGGATAGCCATGCTACTCGGGTATGCTCTGGCAATAGGCGCTTTCGATTTCAGGATACGACAAGGCACTTTTCGTTGTAGGCAACGTCTACACGAGTACGACTGTTTTTCTTTATTTGAGGTGTCATCGATGAAAGCCTGGATGTGTGTGCCTGTGATCGTATTGGCCCTGGCCGGTTGTGCCGGGAAGACCGCATACCGCGACAGCTGCGGCACGCAACTGGATGCCGCCTGGCATGAGTTGGACCTGGCCAAGGCCGAAGGTTTTGCCGGGACAGTGAGCTACTCCAAGGCCTTGTCTCTGTTGACCGGTGCCAAGACCCAGCAACAATTCGAAGCGTTTGAAGGCTGCTCCAACAAGGCCGAGAAAGCGCGGTTCTACATTCGTGAGTCTCGCGCCGGGCGTTGACCTGTAGCAGCGGGTAGGATTTTTTATCAGAAGGTGAGGGCAGGATGTCAGCTTTGGTCGATCAGTTAGTCGCTCAGGTCATTGGCCTGGAAGTAGGGTTACTGAGCTGCCAAGCTCGCCTCTCAGCCGTCACCGACGATGAAGCCTTGCACGACCTGCGCACTACCGTGCGGCGTCTGCGCAGTCTGTTACGCCCTTTGCGCGGCTTGCCGGGGGTAGAACAGCTTGAGTTGGCCGCCAGTGCGGTCGGCCAATTGACTACGCCGCTGCGTGACCGTGAGGTCCTTGCGGCGTATTTACACCAGCACGGGTATCACGACGCGGCGAACCGACGCCTGCGCCTGCAACCCGAGGCCTATCGCCAAGTGGCACAAAGCCCGGAGTTGGCGCATCTGCTGCTGATCCTCGATGCGTTCCCACGGTTTATCCGCGCATCTGAACATCAAAAACTGCTCAAGGGCCTGCGCCCACGCATCGAGAAGCGTCTGGCCAAACAATGGCGGGCACTTGATGAGGCGCTGAAGGACCCCGGCCACGATCGCCACCGCCTACGGTTGCTGATCAAGCGCGTGCGGTATGCCGCCGAAGCTTATCCCGAACTGGACAAACTCCCCGCCAATGCCATGTCGCGCCTCAAGAAAGCCCAAGGCGCCTTGGGGGATTGGCATGACTGTTGGCAGTGGTTGGCCCAGGCCGAACAACAGCCGGACTTGCAGCCCTGCGTCGCGGTATGGCGGCGCACCATGGCCAAGGCCGAAGGGCAGGCGGACCGTGTGCTGGATAAACTCAGCGGCGATTGTTTCTAGATCGGTCCGGTTTTTGGCCGGAATAAGCGCTGCACCTGACGGTTACGATGGTTAAGATCCTCCATCTGTTTTGTTTGATGTGAGGTCGCCATGCGCTTTAGTGATTTGCTCGACGCTGCCCGTAGCAACCCGCTGGATGTCACCATTCCTGCTGAATGGGCCCAGGGGCGTGCCTCCTTTGGTGGCTTGGTTGCCGCCTTGCAATACGAAGCCCTGCGGGCTCAGGTCCCGGTGGATCGGGGGTTGCGTTCGCTGGCGATCACCTTCGTCGGCCCGGTTGCGCCGGATGTACCTGCCAGTTATCAAGTCGAGGTGCTGCGCGAAGGCAAGGCGGTCAGCCAATTGCTCGGTCGGGTGGTGCAGAACGGTGAAGTGGCAACCCTGGTGCAAGCCAGCTTCGGTGCATCCCGCGAGTCCGAGATCGACGTCGCAGCGCAGCCTGCGCCCGTGTTCAAGCATTGGGACGAATGCCAGGAGCTGCCGTATATCAAAGGTGTCACCCCGGAATTCATGCGGCACCTGGCGATGCGCTGGAGCGTCGGCGGCTTGCCGTTCACCGGTAATAAATCCCGCGACATGGGCGGCTGGGTTCGCCTGCGCGGCGACGTGAAAGAGGAGCCGCTGACCGAGGCGCACATCCTCGCACTGGTCGATGCCTGGCCACCTTCAGTACTACCGCATCTGAAGAAGCCTGCTCCCGGTAGCACCCTGACCTGGACCATCGAGTTTATCCAACCGTTGCCGGACCTCACCACCCTCGACTGGTGCCAGTACCAAGTGAGCATCGAACACGCTCGCGATGGTTACGGTCACGCCGCCGCCGCACTGTGGAGCCCGACCGGCGAGTTGATCGCCATCAGCCGCCAGACCGTGGTGGTGTTCGGCTGAGCCTCAGTGGCGATGGCGTTGCCGCCAGGCGCGCCACCAGCCACCGCTCAATACAAACCGCGGAAAGGTCACAAATTGCTCGACCACCAGACGCTGCACTGCGTCTTTGCGATCACTGAACGGCTCGCTGACCTGGGCTTCCAGGCTGTGACCATGACGCTGCAATGCCAGGCCTGCGAGGATACCCACGACCCCTATGGCGAAACTGGCCAGGCTCAGGCTGAACACGCCCGACACAATCAATAGAAACCCGATAATGAACAGCGGCACGGCAATCAGGTGCAGCGCCAGGTTGGCCGGGTGCTGGTGGTTTTGTGGGTAATTACGCCATTGCCAGGCGGGGAGATTGGGGTGACGTTTGCCCATGATGGTGCATCCTCTGTCCGTTGAAATGACTTGGATAGAGTTTAGGTGGGGGTGAGTGGAGTGGCGAATTGGGGCTGGCTATGGGGGTCATAGAAGGCCATTCATGGAAAATCCTTTTTCAAGCCCAAAGGACACAATCATGATCATCCATGTGCACCAAAAACGTGAGGGCGCTATCCGCTACCCAAAATGGGTATCCAGTCGTTTCACGTAAAATAGACGCGACGTCTTGTGCATCGTCGACTTTCCACGCTCTGTAGTTTGAGTCATAGACTATAAGAAATAGGTGTTTTTGGTGAATTCGATGGTGTATTTCCTGCCAGAATTTTGGATTGTGTTCTGTGCTTTTCTCGTTCAAATCGACCGGGTCAAGTACGTTGCTCTCAGATTTGAAAAACTTTTTCGTGAGAGCAGTTATTAGTGTTGAGAGTTCTCTTTGCTCAAGTTTAGTATGGTCGATTTTCATTTCTGCGAGGGTTTCATCTATCTTTCTTTCAAGATAGTTTGCCTTCGCGATGGTTGGGTTGATGGTTTTTATGGTGAGTGCCTCTTTGTTCTGAGTGTTTTGGACGAGTCCTGTGTCTACTTTTGTTGAGGCTTTTAAAGGGGTATCCATATTTTCATTGACTTTTATTGTTCGTGATGAGGGGGCGTATCTAATTTTTTAACTATCGGGGTGGATAGGGTTTAAGTTTTGGTGGTCTCTAGATTGTTTGGTTAAGGTTGCTTTTCAAGTTGGCTGTGAATGTACTTGTAAACCCCGGCCCTGGGGATTTCATCGATTTCCAGGCTGGCAAGAGCGTCTAATATTTCGGGAGCGTGCATGGAGTGGCATATCAGTTGAGCGGCTCCGTGCGTTTCTGAATCGTAAAATCTGAACGAGAGAATTTCCTTGTCCACGAGAATCAATTTAAAGTCCTCAGTTGAGGAGATGTGTTCAAGGTGGCTCAATCGGTGCCACAATTGTTCTATTTGCTCGTTTTCCTCTCTTAGCATTAAGGTTGTTGATCTTCTGTATACCTTAAGATTTATGGGGGCTATGTTTTCTGGTTTGGGATCTAAGTGGATTATTCCTGAGTAAATTAGTGTTTCTTCATTTTTTTTGAAGATGTCTTTTGGTCCTGAATTTTTTGAAAAGTGTTTCAATGTTAGATATTCATGTGTTTTGCTGTATTGAGGTGAGCCCGTGGTATACCATTTTATTATTGTCGGCCATTCATGTGCCAGCAAAGATGCAAGCATGCGCCACGTTTCCCATACACTGCCAAAATCTTGGTTGAGTAGAGATATCGTGGTGTACTCACGGTCTTCTGTATGCTGGATTTGATCCCAAGGGCGTATGCCGAATTCGTATATGAAAACTGTCTTCATTTTCTATCTCTGAAGTAAGAATCACCCGTAACCTCCAACCGATGCGCCAGCGAGTGACTCCAACCAAACCCCAACCCGTAATCCACTTCAACCGCACTGGTGCGATACAACCGAGTCCACTTAAACGGCAAAATCCCGTCCAACGAACCATCAACCAGGGTGAGCATTCCTCCCCGGTCACCATCGACACCGGGCAGCCATTAGTGGCGGTTTTATCCGCACTCGAAGCGGCATCCCCGTTCGGGTTCTTCCCAGAAACGGGCACGTCATCCACAGGCTCGTGCGGAACCAGCGTCGTCCTCGGTTTGCCCTTATCCCGAGCCATCGCGACCGGGTTTGAAACCAACTGATCCCCTGCCTTCAATGGCACCGCCGGAATCACTTTGATCGGAGTCGCCAGCCCCCCAAGTAACAGGGGTTTAGCCACATCCACATGCGGTTCCAAACGCGCCCCGACCAACTGATCCGCCAACCTCTCCAGCCACTTGCGCACCCGTCCGGATTTGATGTGCCCCAACACTTGAACACCCAGGCGAATCCGCACGCCCATGCCCCGCGTCGCCCATATCAGAAGCAGGTTGATCAACACTTCGCCGGTGATTTCACCAACCACTTCGTACATCTGTGGCGGCGGTAGCATGCGCAACCAGGCGACCATGGCGGACAGGTAGATAAACATCAGCGGCTCATCACTGAGCACCAACAGGCCATTGGCGATCGCGTCTTTGCCCAGTTTCAATAGCGCATCAAGTTCGGCCTGGGAGATGTACTGCAGCAATTTCTCGCTGTTGGCCTTGAGGTCCGCCAACAGGTCATACAGCTGCGTGACGTTGTCCCAGAGGTTGTAGAGCGCCTTGGCGATCCCGCTTGAAAACGCGACGCCCTGCATCGCGCTACGCGCCAAAGGCGTGGCGCGCGCAAAGTCCTTCCATAGCGGCTTGAACGTTTCGCTCCATTCATCGCGCAGATGAACGTTCAGGCCATTGATCACCGCCTGATAAGACGCATACAGCGCCTTGACGTGATCTTTGGAAACGTTGGGATAGAAAGTGATTTGGTAACGCTGGTCGCGGGTGCAGTCCTTGACTTCAAGGATGCCGCTGGGGCCTATGATGTGATGGATCGGTTCTCCGATGGGGCGGCCGTCGGGCGCAATACCTTGGAGCATTACGGGAGTGTTGCCGATGGGCACGAACCGCGTGCTCTCGAACATATGCACCAGGGTCAATGATCCCTGGGCCTTGCAAACGGCGACTGTACGACTGGGTCTTTGGGAGGAGGCTGGGGCTACAAGCGAGACTTCATCGCCGACCTTGAATACCTGCTCCACTTCAAGCGCACCAAGGCTCCAGAAACTTTCGGCCCACGCGTCGAAGTCATTCAGGCATGCGCGGAAATCGCGCAAGACGGTTTCAACGTCCGGCTTGCTGGCATCCATGGGGGCCAGGACCAGCCTGGCAATCACCGGGATCAAGGCGCTGCCCTGTTGTGCTGGGCATCGATAGAGAAGTGCATCGGCGGTCCCTCGCGCTGGTTGGTCAGGCGAGAGACTTTGGAGAGGTATGTAAGGAAAAGAAGTCGGCGTTATTCGCCAGCAACACTAGGAAGTTTCGCCAAAACCTCGAGTAAATCGAGGTTTGGATGTGGACGCAGGATTACATGTGGAACAGTCCTACAGCTTCAACTGCCCAATCGCTTTGCTCAACTCCCCAGCCAAGGTTGCCAGTTGGTTGCTCGTCGTTGCCGAATCCACCGTTTGCTGCACGGTGTTTTCGGTCACATCACGAATGCTCACTACCGCGCGGTTCATCTCTTCGGCGACGTGGCTTTGTTGTTCAGCAGCGACGGCGATTTGGGTGTTGCTCTCGCGCATTTGGGCCACAGCGCCGGTAATTTCTGCCAGTGCGATGCCGGCCTCTTGGGCTTGTTGTACGCAGTCGTCAGCCTTGAACGAGCTTTCCTGCATGAAGTCCACCGCGTCGCGGGTGCCGGCTTGCAGCGCCGAGACCATGCGGGTGATTTCGTCGGTGGAGTTTTGCACGCGCTTGGCAAGGTTGCGCACCTCGTCGGCAACCACGGCGAAACCACGGCCCATTTCCCCGGCGCGGGCGGCTTCGATGGCAGCGTTAAGGGCGAGCAGGTTGGTCTGTTCGGCGATGCTGTGGATCACACTGACCACGCCGTTGATTTTCTGGCTGTCCTCGGCGAGTTTCTGGATCATCTCGGCGGTCTGCTGCACACCGGTGGACAGCCCGGCGATTGAACGCTGCACGCGGGTCACCACTTCCTGGCCGCTGCCGGCGAGAGTGTCGGCGGTCTGGGACAGGTCACGGGTGGCACCTGCATGTTGGGCGATGTGGTAGACGGTGGCGGTCATCTCGTTGATGGCAGTGGCGGCCTGGTCGGTTTCACTCTGCTGGCCAAGCATGCCGTGCTGCACTTCGTTCATGCTGCTGGCCAGCCGCGCGGCACCGTCGTCCAGTTGCTGGGCGGTACGCGCCACGGTGTTGACCACACGCTGGTAGCCGGCCTGCATGGCGTTGAAAGCGCTGGCCATCTGGCCGACTTCATCCTTGCACGCCAAGGGCACGCGGGCTGAGAGGTCGCCGGTTTTCTCGACGTGCAGCATCACGTCCTTGAGAGTGTTGAGCTGGCTGAGCAGGAAGCGGATCAGCAACTGCGAGGCGCCGAGCATGGCCAGCATCAGAATTGCCACAGCCACCGCGTAATTGGCAAAACGCTCGCCGAACACCTGGCTCAGGCTGGGCGCGTAGGCCAGTACGGCGACCTGCTGGCCGTCGTTCCGGGCGATCACGTCGGCGCCCATCAATGGGTTTTCGCCGAATAACGGCATGCGATTAAGTTCGACCCAGCCATTGGCGCTATTAAGCGCCGACAGATCCTGGTCGGCCAGTTGTGGGACTTGACCGCGCGGGAACGTCAGCCAGTGCTCGCCTTTGGGCAATGCCTTGTCGGCGGGCCAGGCACCGAGCAAACGTGCTTGGGCCTGCGCCGAGGCCTGTGACGCATCGCTGCGCGCCTGTTGTTCAAGCTGCACGGCGTACAGCACCAGCAGCAGGGTGGTGATGAAAGCGACCGCGTTGACGGCCCAGAATTTGTACTTCAGCGAGATATTGCTAAGCCAGGCACCCATGGAAGGTTTTCTCTGATAGCGGAAACAGCATTGGCAAGGTGCCATTATTGTGCCGCTACTCAGAAAAACGATTTTGACATGGGTCAATGCGCCGCATTAATCCACCGCAGGCAACCCGAAAAACGCGCGTGCGCAGGCGGTACTGTGTTGGGCCAGGTCTTCCACGCTTTCGTTACGATGCAAGGCCACTTCGCGCAGCACCTCGGGCAAGTACGCCGGTTCGTTACGGCCATTCTTCGGCTTGGGACGTAAGGTGCGCGGCAGCAGGTAGGGCGCATCGCTCTCCAGCATCAGACGGCCTCGGGGGATTTCGCTGACCAATGGGTGCAGATGCGTCCCACGGCGTTCGTCGCAGATCCAACCGGTGATGCCAATGTGCAAGTCGAGGTCGAGATAGCTGAACAGCGCCTGCTGCTCGCCGGTGAAGCAATGCACAACGGCGGCGGTGAGGTGGTCTCGATAGTCCTTGAGAATCTCCACCAAGCGCTGGTTGGCGTCGCGCTCATGCAGAAATACCGGGAGTTTGAGTTCGACGGCCAAGGCCAGGTGTTCTTCGAGGACTTTTTCCTGCTGGGGGCGTGGCGAGAAATCCCGATTGAAATCCAGCCCGCATTCACCTACCGCACGCACGCGGCGTTCATTGAGCAAACCACGCAAGCGTTGGGCGCTGTCACCGTTCCAGTCACTCGCGGAGTGGGGGTGGATACCGGCGGTGCTGAACAGGCGTTGGCCGCTTTCATCGAGTGTTACGCAGAGTTCCAGGGCCTGTTCGCTGCCCTCGACACTGGTGCCGGTGAGCAGCAATTGTTGGACGCCGGCGGCATAGGCACGGTCGAGAACGGCTTGGTGCCTCTCGTCGAAACTGGGGTTGGTCAGGTTGACGCCGATATCAATGAGTTGCATGGTGCTACCTCCGCCTGCGGTCGGAAAGCATATCAGAGCTGTAGATTTATAAGAAAATCTAAGAACTACAACGAGTTATAGCTGTCTTTGAACGTCGCAAGTGACATTGTGGTTGGTCTAATCCCTTTCCCTGTGCCACCGTTGCGCGCCTTGCCAGCGCATAAAGCGCTCTGTTTCTGACATCCAGCACCTCGTTTTTCGCGAGCGCGTTGGCCAGTATTCTTTCCGGAGAGCGGATGATCCGACCCTCGGCGTTGCTTATGTTGTGCCTGACGTTACTGCTGCCCATGGCGGCGGTTGCGCGTCTGGACGGGCCGCTGGAAGTGACCAAGCCCGGCAAGGTCCGAGACCTGGCGGAAATCCGCTCCAGTCGCACCCTGCGTGTGCTGGTCAACCAGAGCCGCAACAGTTCCGGTGAAGTGCAGGGCCAGGCCATCGGGATCGAATACCACCGCCTGCGCGCTTTCGAGCAATACCTCAATGGCCATGCCCGGGATGGCCAGGAGATCAACCTCAAGATCATTCCCAAGGCCAAGGATCAACTGCTTGGCGCGCTGGCGCGTGGCGAAGGCGATTTGGTAGCCCCGGGTGAGTTGCTGGATGTGAAGGCCTCGCACAAGATCAGCACCAGCGACCCGATTGTCAGCGATGTGCCGTTGTGGCTGGTGGGCGTAAAAGGCGAGCGGCGGTTTACCAAGTTGGAACAACTCTCCGGGCGCACCCTGGCGCTGACCACCGGCAGTGCGGCGGCGGATGCCATCAGCCAAGTCAATCAGAAGCTGGCCCTGCACAAACAGCCACCGGTGAAGGTTGAGTGGGTCGACCCGACCTTGGCGGTGGAGGATGTGCTGGAGATGGTCCAGGCAGGCATTTTCCACCTGACCATTGTCGAAAAGCCGATTGCCGAACGCTGGGCGAAGATCCTGCCCAAATTGCGTTTCGACAAACAAGTAGCCATCAACGAACCCGGTGATGAATATTGGTTTGTGCGCCAGGATGCGTCGATGCTGCGGGCGAGCATTGACCGATTTCTCAAGACCTACCGAACGCCATCCGACCAGGATGCGGCGTTCCAGCGTATCTATCGACGTCTCTATCAAGTGCGCAACCCACTGGCCCGCGTCGACCGCCAACGTCTGGAAAAGCTGCGGCCGATCCTGCAGAAGCACGCTCGCGAGCAGGGCATGGATTGGCTGAACCTGGCTGCGCTGGCTTTCAAGGAGTCGGCGCTTGACCCTGGCGCGCGCAACAGCGGTGGCCCTACGGGCCTGATGCAGATCACCCCCTCTGCGGCGCAGCGAGTGGGGGTCAACAATATCGAGACGCTCGACAGTAACGTGCAGGCCGGCGCGCGTTACTTGGCAATGATCCGCCGCAAGTTCTTCGCCAGTCCCAAACTCAATGAACGAGAGCGCATGGCCTTTGTGCTGGCCGCTTACAACATGGGGCCGGAGCGTGTGCAGGGCATGCGCACCGAGGCCAAGCGCCGGGGGCTGAACCCCAACCAGTGGTTCTTCCAGGTTGAGCGTATTGCCATGGAGCAGGTGGGGATGGGCGGCGTCAGCTATGTTAATAGCGTCAACAAGTATTACTTGGCGTTTGATCGGGAGCGGGAGTCCCTGGAGCCGCCAGCGCCAAAAATTGCCTCACGCAAATAATCGATTTTATCGATGTTAATTAGGCATTTTTTCGGCTTTTATCATTCTTTAATCTGATTAATATAGCGGCCAACCAACCCCTACTTTGAAAAGGATTATCACCATGAGCCCACTGATCAAAAGCATCCTGTCTACCCGCGCCGGTTACGGCCTGACCATTCTGCGCATTGTGGTGGGCATCATCTTTGCTGCCCACGGTTCGCAAAAACTGTTTGGCTGGTTTGGCGGCTACGGCCTGGCGGGCACTGCCCAGTGGATGGAGAGCATTGGCTTGGCGCCGGGTACCTTGATGGCGTTGTTGTCCGGTGGTACCGAGTTTTTTGCCGGCCTGGCACTGATCATTGGTTTGCTGGCCCGTCCTGCGGCATTGGGCTTGACCATCCTGTCGCTGGTGGCGATTTTCTCGGTGCATATCCATAACGGGCTGTTCATGGCCAACAACGGTTATGAATTCGCACTGGCGTTGTTGGGCGGCGCGCTGGCGGTACTGCTGGAAGGCGCGGGCAAACTCTCTGCCGACCGCGCCATCGCCAACTGATCTGCCTGCAAACCCTCAAGAGGCCCGCCATGTGCGGGCTTTTTGCTGCTCGGGATTCTTGACACCGCACTATGGGCTTCTCTAGGATGCCGCTCATGCGCCGATTTAAACAGCTAATTGCGGGGCGCCATGGGTGACCGTTTCCGGTCCCGACAGAAGCGATCTCCTTGCTTCGAAATTCCGCTAAAGCGCTGGTTCGGTGTTGCCTCTCACCTGCCCGCAGACTTTTGAGGCAGAGACTCGACACGATGAATGCATTACGCCCCCTGATTCGCCTGGCTCCGATCACTGCGGACCTCACTCAACGCAATCCTAAAATCCTCCTCGGCGGCAAGCACCAACCTACGCTGTTGCGTTATCTTGATGGTTGGCCGCGACGTACCGGGCGGCCTTCGGCGTTCCTTATCCAGTTTGTTGAGGACGGCGACTCCCTTGCGCGATTTGCCAGCAACAGTTTCGACCTCGCTGTTATCCAGGCCCCCAGCGCAAGCAACGCTGATGAGGTGATCTGCCAATTGACGCGCATTGCCCGGCAAGGGTTGATTGCGCGCCGTTGATGCCTCAATAAAACGCAGCGTGTGGTATTTCGCGGCGACGACGGTTCCACAGGTATAAACCCCAGGCGACCAGGCCCAACAGGGCTGGAACCGGCACGATAATCAACAATTTCAGGTTTCGCTCCAGGCGATGCACGGAGGCGTAGGCTTGGGTTTTCAGTGCATGCAGTTCCATTGGTAGGCGCAACCGCTCCTTGTTTAGCGCTTGCAATTGGGTATTGGTGTCGACAGGTTCAGTACCGAGAGCGGTGGCTGGTGTGTTCAAGCGTTGCCATTCCTTTTCAGTGTGCGCCAGTTGCCGTACCAGCTCATTGGCCTGGGTTTGGTAGGCGTTTTCAGCAGCTTTGCGCCTTGCTTCCAGCACTTGCAGTGAGCTGTTGGCGTCCGTGCGTGTGCGAATGCTTGATAGTTCATCGGGGGCGGCCAGGTTATCCAATGTATTCAGTACGAACAGGTTGTTACTGTTGTTGGCCGAACTGTCTGGGTCTTCGCTGAGCAAATCCGTGTCGGCCACGACCACTACATGAATCTGCATCGCTTGTTGCAACCCTGGCAACTGTTCACCGACACCGTCAGGAAACGCCGAATAGGCGGGCCCCTCAATACGGGCGGCGATGACATGCCGTTCGCCGCGTAGGGGGACTTCACTGTCCGGTTCGTCGGCTCCTACAAGTACGGATTGCTCCGAGCTTTGCAGCAGTGGGGTGAAGCGAGTCTGGCTGTTAACCGTGGGAGTGAGGGCGCCACTGTTAGATACCGTCACAGAATCGAGCTTCCAAGTGCTGACATCGTTCGTGGTCATTGCCCTGCGTGGCAACGTTAACGTCGTCAGAGGGTGTTCCGGTAAGGCGTAGGTACTGTCGATGAGTACCTTGTCACTCTGCATATTGACGCCCCAACTAGTGAGCATTCCATCCAGGGGAGAGGGGGAGGATGTCTTTTTTGAAGTTTGTTCGCTCAGCGGTTCGATGAACATCAACAACTTGCCTCCACCAAGCACGAATTGGTCAACTGCATACAGGGTTTGTTCCGACAGCCTGCGAGGATGCACAAGCATCAGCGTTTTGATTCGTGACGGCACGTGATCCGCACTCGGCTCTAGTTCCATCAGGTCGAAATGTCGGTGTAATTCCCGACGCAACGGCTCGATCGCTTCCTGTGCTTGCCCCCCTGAGAGCAGTCCGACAACGGGTGGACCGGGGCGGAGCAATTGGGTGATCAGGTGGCTGATTTCATATTCCAATAGGGGCTCTCTGTCCGGACTGAATGATTCTATACGCTGTGCAGTCAGGCCATCGCGAGTACCTATAAGCCCCAGAAATCCATGTTTATTGTCCAGACCATATAAGCCGGCTTTATAGGCATCTTCTGAAAAGTGAGCGGGATTGATGATGCGCAGATTGATCATGCCGTTCGCTGATTTTTCGAATGCCTTGAGTTTTTCTTCAACACGCTTTCCGTAGTGCTTCTGCTTGGGGGGAGTGCGTGAGTGGAAGTAGTAAAAGTCCAGTGGCGCCTCGAGCGAGGAAAGCAGCTGCAGTACGGCTGGCGACAACGTGTGGTTTTTTTGCTGTGAGAGATCCCAGCGTAGATCGGGAAGTTTGAATACCCAAACCAGATTAAATGCCAGGAAAAGCAAGAGTATGACGATGAACGTTATGCCTGTACGCAAAGCGGATTGCATCGGGGAACGACCTTATCAGCTGTACTTGTAGTTGAGTAATAGGATCGTCGCGGCAAGGAAAGCGATGATCATGCTGATGAAAAACAAACAGTCGTGGAGGATAAATGCGCCGTGGTTGATCATAGCAAAGCGTAAAGACGGGCTAAGGGTCGTTAAACTGTCGATGATCCAAAGCGGAGCTTGTTGTTCAAGGGCATCAAGAAGGGTAGCTAAACTGCTGGCTGCCAGTAGTAAGCTCAACGTCAATAGAAAAACAACTAAACGTTGGTGCGCTAATGCGCAAATGAAGCATCCGACAGAAAGATAACTGCCGGCCAATAGCCAACTGGCCATGAACTGGGAGGCAATGACCATGTTGTCTGGTGTGCCGAGTACATTGATAACAACGACAAGAGGGAGTGTCAGTAATAAGGCCACGCCAGAAACGATCCAAGCAGCTAGGAACTTACCGATAACGAGTTCCCCACGGGTCAGCGGTAGCGTGGCCATAAAGTCGACGAAACTATCAGTGTGCTCAGTCGCCCAAAGCTGGGTTGAAAGCGTGGGGATTAATAACAGATATAGCCATGGGTGTAACTGGAAAAAAATGTGCAGGTCGCTACTGTTATTTTCCAACAACTGGCTGGCGTGGAGTCCGAGTACTGCGGACAACACCAGAAATATGACAACGCTCACGTAGGTGGCCGGTGCAGATAAATAACTGGAAAGTTGGCGCCTGAATACAACTAGCAGTGCGTTCAAAGGGGCGCCTCTTGACTGAGTTGGTGAACGACGTCGTTCAGGCGGCCAGGTTCCAGTTTCAATGAGTTAACCTGCCAATGCCGATTGGCAATCAGTGCACTGATAGAGGGGAAAATGCTGTGGCCCGGCATAGCCAGTACCGTCACCGTATCTGGGTGGTGATGGTCCTCTTCGATACCCGCAACACCAGGAAGTACGGCAAGGGCCAATAGATCCAGAGGGGATTGCGACGTCAGCGTGACGGCCTGGAAGTGCCTGGAACTGCGCAATAAATCGGTTATCGAGGCATCCTCCACCAGACGGCCTCCTCCTACGATAAGGCCGCGAGTGCAGGTGTGCACCAGCGCTTCGCAATCGCGCGTGGCAATAATAACCGTCATCTCTTCGGTCAATGATTGGATAAGCGCGTTGATCTTGTTGTATTGGTGTGAAGCCAGGCCCTCAAAGGGTTCGTCCAGCAGCAGTACGGCAGGGTCATGCAGGATGGCCTGTGCGATCGCAACTTTGCGTTTCAAACCAGAAGGAAGTGCGCTTATCGGGTATTTGAGCAAGGGTGAAAGTTCAAGCCTTACGATAGCCTTATCTAACCGTTTGCGTTTGTCGGCGCCGCTAAATCCGCGAAGAGCAGCAACAAAACTTAACAAGCTACTAACTGATAGCGTGGGGTGGCCGAACGTAGAGGGTTGATAGCCGACGATTTGGCAAGCTTGCCGAACATGTTTCTGAGTGTCGAAGCCGAAAATATTTACATGCCCGCTAGAGGGATGTGTTGAACCAGCGATTATCTTGAAAAGCGTGGTTTTAGCTGTTGCGTCTGCGCCAAACAATCCAAGGCATTCTTGGCGTTTTGCAGAAAAAGAAAAATCACGAATGACGTTGTTTTTACCATCTTTTTTTGTGATGTTGCTTATCTCGATCATTGTGCTGTTCTTCTAGTTTAGTTTGTCAGTATGTTCGGATAAACAAGTGTCTAGGTGGCGATGTGTTGGGGTTTTGATATGAAAAATGGTACGTGCAATGTTGTTTTTTGGAAATGCTGAGGTAGCTTATTAAGATAAATCCTACGGAGGGGTTTATAGCGCGTGAAAATGATCGATATATGATTGGTGTGTGGTTGTGGGTGTGTTTATGCTTGGTTTAATAGTTGTTTAATTGCCGCGAGGCCTGATTCCTATGATGCTGTTACGTACACTTGTCCTTGAACGCGCCGGTGAAGATGCTCCGCTTAACGGGGCATTGCTCTGTGGCTTTGCGGTTCCTCAAATAACCTCAAATTTTCTTGTATACAGTCTCGATGAAGAGACAGAGCCAGGAAATGCCAGAGTCTATGTTGCAGCGTTACGTAAGAAACTCGAACGTTACTTTTTGAGTGGTGTAGGGGCTCAGGAAGAACTGCAAATAGCGATGCAGGTATTCAAGCAGATACTAATGCTGGCGGCTGCGGGCGCTAAACCTGTGAGCGCCGCTGATACCCAGATCCCCTACCATTTTGTCGATTTGAAAGGCTGTAAATTGCCGCCAGCCAGACCCGAGGATCATCATTCGGTAATCATCAAAAAAGCCTTGGTGATGAAGGTTATTACCTTGGGAGCGTCGGCACCGGCGTCCGCAGCTATTGAAAGCGCAACGTTGATCGTCCCGTCCATTCGGTTTTCTTCCCAGATGGTCTCGCCACCCAAAGTGGTAAAGCCCCAGGCAGAAACCCAACTGCCCTTACTGGAGCAATTGGCTGAGCCGCAGAAACTGTCCCCGGTAGCCTCGGCGGTGGAGGAGACGGAACCTTTCGCGTTCCCTTTGAATGAGCCGCCAATTCTGGACGCGCCAACCGAACACACTTCATTGTTTGAGGTCGACAGTACCTTGACCAGCCTTGCACGTGTCGCCCAGGAACTGACCGCGCAGAAAACAGCGGTGCTCGAGCAGCAGGAAGCACTCGACAAATGGCAGAGCCAATTGCAACGGGGCCAGGCTCAGCTTGATCAGGAGCGCCAGGAACTGGTCAATCGAACCCTGGAAAAGGAAGCAACCCTGCAGTTGCGGGCTCAGGTCTTGGAGAGTCGTGAAGCGCAGTTGGCAGGTGCTTTCACCACTCAGCTACAGGAGCAAGAGCGAATGAACGAGCTTGCCTCGGCTCTTGAAAAGCGGGTAGCGCAGGCCTACAGCCAAGAGTTGATGGTGCGCCAGAGAAGCGAAAAGTTGGCCGCCATGTTGGCGCTTTTATCAGGGGGGCGGCAGAACCTGCAAGCAATGTTGCTTGAGTTTGACCAGGCGCTGGAGGGGTTGGGTAAGCGTGATGATTACGTCATTCCGGGGTCTTGATGTGAGGCAAACTGTCCGTTGTCCTAGCTACTTTCTCATGTTCATTTATGATCCTTCTATGTTCGTCAGCGCCAGGCCTTGAGGTCCTGGCGTATTGGATTCAATGGGCATTTCCTGGGGATACACGCGTTTGAGTACCAAGCTGATTACTAAAGAGGGTCATGAGGCGCTGAAGAAAGAGTTGGATTACTTGTGGCGAGAGAAACGCCCTGACACCACGCGCAAGGTGACATGGGCAGCCTCCCTGGGTGATCGGAGCGAAAACGCAGACTATCAGTACAACAAGAAGCTGTTGCGTGAGATTGACCGCCGCGTGCGTTACCTGCGCAAGCGCCTGGAGGACATGCGCGTAGTCGAGTACATGCCCGAACAGGAAGGCAAAGTGTTTTTCGGTGCCTGGGTCGACATAGAAAACGAGCAGGGCGAGACCAAGCGTTTTCGAATCGTAGGGTATGACGAGATCTATGATCGGATGGATTACATCTCCATCGATTCACCGATGGCCCGTGCGCTGTTGCGCAAGGAAGTGGACGATGAGGCCATCGTTCAGACCCCTGGTGGCGAAGTGTGCTGGTGGATCACCGGTATCGAGTACGTGAAGTAAGTAATGCGGGCCCGCACCCAGTGAAGAGTGCGGGCCCGCGTCGTTTTAGCCTTCGCGTAGTACGGTGAGCGGGCTGGCATTGAGTGCGCGGCGCGTTCCGAACACCCCGGCTCCACCGATCAGCACCGCGCCGATGATCGGCAGCAGTAGCAACCACGGGTGAGGGTGCCAGGCCAAGTCAAACGCATAACGGTAAAGCACAAAGGTCACCAGCTCTGTTCCAAGTGCTGCGAGTAACCCACTGACGGCACCCAGCAAACCGAACTCGATGCGCCTGGCCTTGACCAGCAGCTTGCGTTCGGCACCCAGTGCACGCAGCAGTGCGCCTTGGCGTATGCGTTCATCCAAGGTGGCTTGCAGCCCGGAGAACAGCACCGCCATCCCTGCCGCCAGCACGAACAACAGCACGTACTCCACCGCTAGCGTCACTTGGGCGAGGATGCTGCGCAACTGCTCCAGCAGCGCCTCGACCTGCAGGATGGTCACCGCCGGGAACGCGCGCGACAGGTCGACGATCTGCTGGTCATGGCCAGGAGCCAGGTAGAAGCTGGTCAGGTAGGTCGCCGGCAGGTCCTTCAACGTGCCCGGTTGGAAGATCATGAAGAAGTTGGGTTGGAAGTTATCCCAGTTGATAGTTCGCAGGCTGGTGACCCGCGCTTCACGGTTTTCCCCTCCCACTGTAAACACGAGGTGGTCGTTGAGCTTGAGCTTGAGGCTTTCCGCGACCTTGGCCTCTACCGAAACGCCAGGCACCTCATCGGCCGGTTGCTGTGACCACCACGAGCCCGCTGTCAGGAGATTCCCCGGCGGCAGGTCGGCGGCCCAGGTCAGGCTCAGGTCACGCTGTACCGCGCGGTCGCCGCTGGAGTCCTTGCTGACAATCTCCTGCACCGGCTCGCCATTGATGCTGATCAACCGGCCCGGCACCACCGGATACAGTGGCGCGGACTGTGCCTGCAGTTCCAGCAGTCGGCTGCCAAAGGCTTCCTTGTCGGCTGGAAGGATGTTCAGGGCGAAATAGTTGGGTGCATCCTTGGGTAGCTGGTTTTGCCAGGTGTCGAGCAGTTCGCCACGCAGCAGTGCAATCAAGCCCATGGACAGCAGAATCAAGCCAAACGCCAGTGACTGCCCGGCGGCCGCCAACGGATGGCGCAGCAATTGACCCAGCCCAAGTCGCCAAGGCAGGGATGCGCGGGCCAGTAGGCGTCGCAAGCTTTGCAGCAATAGCAGGAGCAAGCCACCGAGGATCAGCGCCGCTACAACACCACCGCCGAGTAGGGCGAAGGTGAGCAGCAAGTCGAGGCTCAGACGCCACATGATCAGGCCCAAGGCGAACAGCGCCGCACCATAGACCATCCAGGTGCTGGAAGGGATTGGCAGCAGGTCGCGCCGCAGCACTCGCAGGGGCGGTACGCGGCCCAAGGCTGCCAATGGCGGCAAGGCGAAGCCGGCGAGGGCGACCAGGCCAGTGCCGATTCCTGCAACCGCCGGCAGCAGACCGCCTGGTGGTACGTCGGCCGGTAAAAGGTCGTGCAGGAAGTAGAACAAGCCAAATTGCGCTAGCCATCCCAGTAGGGCGCCGGCCAAGCTTGCCAACAGGCCCAGTACGCTCAATTGCAGGCTAAACAGCAACATGGCTTCGCGTCGTGACAGCCCCAGGCAGCGCAGCAGTGCACTTGCATCGAAACGGCGGGTCGCGAAACGGTTGGCGGACAATGCCACGGCCACGCCAGCCAGCAGTACCGCGACGAGACTGGCCATGTTCAGGTAGCGCTCGGCTTTGCCCAGGGCGCCGCCGATCTGCTGGTTGCCGTCCCGGGAGTCCTGCAGGCGCTGGTTGGCGGCGAGCCCGGGTTTGACCAGGTCTCGGTAGGTTTGCAGCACCGTACTGCCTTGGGGGCCACGCCACAGTTCGCGGTAACTGACGCGGCTACCGGGCTGGACGACGCCCGTAGCGTCCAGGTCCGCCAGGTTGATCATCACCCGGGGCGTAAGGCTGTAAAAGTTGCCCGCGCGGTCCGGCTCATAAGTGAGGATGCGGGCCAGGCGCAGGGTTTTCATGCCCACGTCGATGCTGTCGCCTACCTTGAGATCCAGTGCCGTCAGCAGCCGTGCCTCTACCCAGGCTTCGCCGGGTTTTGGCCCGCCCCCTGGCGTTTCATCTCCAAAAGGTGCGGCGGAGCTTTTCAGCTCGCCGCGCAGCGGGTACTGCTCGTTGACCGCCTTGATGCTGGAGAGCTGGATGCCGTTATCGGTGGCAATGACGCTGGAGAACTCCACCACGCGGGCGTGATCCAGGCCCAGTTCGGTGCCGGATTTGATTTGCTCGGGCCGGGCAGGCGAGCTGCCTTCGAGCACCAGGTCGGCGGCTAGGAACTCGGTGGCGCGCAACAACATGGCACCGTTGAGGCGTGCCCCGAAGTACCCAATGGCGGTGCTGGCGGCCACCGCCACCAGCAGGGCGAAGAACAGCACGCGCAATTCACCGGCGCGGGCATCGCGCAGCAATTGGCGCATGGCAAGACTGAACAGGCGCAACAGCGGCAAACGTGCCATCAAGGCTCCAGGGGCGCGACCATCAGGCCGGCTTCAAGGCGGATCAGGCGTCGGCAACGATGGGCCAGGCGCTCGTCGTGGGTGACCAGTACCAGGGTCGTGCCGCTCTCTTTATTGAGTTCGAACAGCAGATCGCTGATGCGCTCGCCGGTGTGGCTGTCCAGGTTGCCGGTAGGTTCATCGGCAAATAGCACGTCCGGCTCGGCAGCGAAGGCGCGGGCAATGGCCACCCGTTGTTGTTCGCCACCCGACAGTTGGCGTGGTGAGTGGGTGAGGCGTTTGCCCAGGCCCACGCGTTCCAGCAGGTGCCGGGCGCGTTCGCGGGCGTCTTTGCGACCGTCCAGTTCCAGGGGCAGCATGACGTTTTCCAATGCATTGAGGCTGTCGAGCAGTTGGAATGATTGGAACACGAAGCCTACGTGCTCGGCCCGGATGCGAGCGCGCTGGTCTTCGTCGAGGCTGCTCAAGGCTTGCCCGGCGAGGGTGACTTCGCCGCTGCTGGGCAGATCGAGGCCGGCCAGCAGGCCGAGGAGGGTGGATTTGCCGGAACCGGAGCTGCCGACGATAGCCAGGCTATCGCCCTTGTTCAGTTCCAGGCTCAGTTCGTGCAGGATAGTCAGTTCACCTTCCGCGCTGGGAACCACTTTGCTAAGGTTCCGCGCGGTGAGAATGCTTGCGCCCATGGAGAATCCGATGCGAATGTGGTTTTTGAGTGCTGGCCTGGCCTTGATGTGCATGGCCCAGAACGCAGCGGCGGGTACAGTCCTGATCGTTGGCGATAGTATCAGTGCCGGTTTCGGCCTGGATACCAGCAAAGGATGGGTCGCGCTGCTGGAGCAACGGCTCAAGAGCGAAGGTTTCGACGATAAAGTGGTCAATGCATCCATCAGTGGCGACACCAGTGCCGGAGGCCTGGCGCGGCTACCTGCGGCGCTTGCAGAGCATAAGCCGCAGTTGGTGATCATCGAGCTGGGCGGCAACGATGGCCTGCGTGGACAACCACCGGCGCAATTGCAACAAAATCTTGCTTCGATGATTGATCGCTCCAAGGCGATTGGCGCCAAGGTGCTGTTGCTGGGTATGCAATTGCCGCCCAACTACGGTCCGCGCTATACCAACGCATTTGCCGCGGTCTATGGCTCGCTGGCAGAGGAGAAACAAGTGCCGCTGGTGCCGTTTTTCCTCGAGGGTATTGGCGGTCATCCCGAACTGATGCAAGCGGATGGGCTGCACCCGGCGGTCGGCGCCCAGGGCAAGTTGCTGGAAAATGTCTGGCCGACGCTAAAACCGCTGCTATGACGCTTTTCTACCGGCAGGCTTTCGGCTAAGGTGGCGCCCCCCCGATTTGGAGCCCCTGATGTCGCGTCCTGCCTGGTCCCTGTTTAACTACCAACTGATCGAGCCGGACGAGCAGCTGGATCTGTTCGCCTGCCAGGAAGTGCGGGTGCATCTGGTGGCGCGTCAGTTGGAACTGGGCGGCTCCATCGATCGCACCTTGTGCGGCACCTTATTGCCTGCACAACCGCGGTGGTCGAGGGTCGACCGTTCGATTTTCCAGGACCAGCGCCTGTGCCCCTTGTGCCGGGCGATTCTCGAATCCCAGAAGCGTGGCACCCCGCCGATATGGCCAGAGCTGCGGTTCGAGCTGTAGTGCCCGCTACAAGCTTGCAGCTAGAAGCTTGCTTGACGTATACAATCGTTTTTTACCTACCCGTCGTTCTGCGAAGGATTTTCCGGATGTTGTCGCGCCTTTCCGTCGTCACCTGCTGCCTGTCTCTCGCTGCACTCTGTGCGGCCGGTACTGCATCAGCCTTGCAGTTGCCCTTGCCACCACCAGGTGAAGACATCGTCGGTCAGGTCCAGGTGATCAAGGCCAAGTACGAAGATACCTTTGCCGACCTGGGTACCACCTATGACCTGGGTTACTCCGAGATGGTCGCGGCCAACCCGGGTGTCGATGCCTGGTTGCCGGGGGCGGGTACTGAAATCGTGTTGCCGACGCGGTTTATCCTGCCGCCAGGCCCGCGGGAAGGCATTGTGATCAACCTTGCGGAATACCGGCTCTACTATTACCCCAAGGGCCAGAATGTGGTTTACACCTTCCCGCTGGGGATTGGTCGCGAAGGCTGGGGTTCGCCCATCGCGCATACCAGCATCATCGCGAAGACGCCGAACCCGACCTGGACTCCGCCCGCCTCGATCAAGGCCGAGCACGCCGCCAACGGCGATCCGCTGCCCAACGTGGTGCCCGCAGGCCCGGACAACCCCTTGGGACCGTTCAAGTTCACCCTGGGCACGCCGGGTTACTTGATCCACGGCTCCAACATGAAGTTCGGCATCGGTACGCGCACCAGTCACGGTTGCTTCCGCATGTTCAACAACAACGTGCTGGAAATGGCCAGCATGGTGCCGGTGGGTACGTCGGTGCGCATCATCAACGATGCCTACAAGTTCGGCAGCAGTGGCGGCAAGGTCTACCTTGAAGCGCATACGCCATTGAATGACGATGGCACGCCGTCTGTGGTCGACAAGCACACAGCGGTGATCAACGCTTTGCTCAAGCGTGAAGACCTGGCCAATAACCTGCGAGTGAACTGGGACCAGGTGCGTGATGTAGTGGCGGCGGAGGATGGCTTGCCGACCGAAATCGGCGTGCCCGGCGGTGCTCCTGTCGCCAGCAGTACGCCGATCGATCTGCAGCAGTAAGCCTGCCTCGATCAATAGCCTGTCTCAGCTCTGCGCTGCGGCGGGCTTTTTATTGCCTGGGGGATGGCAGCGAATCGCGGGCAAAAAAAAGCCGACCCATAAATGGATCGGCTTGATAACAATCCCGAGGGATTATTACTTGCGGCTAGCTTTTTCAAGCATACGCAGAGCGCGTTCGTTAGCTTCATCAGCAGTCTGTTGTGCTTTTTGAGCAGCAGCCAGAGCTTCATCAGCTTTACGGTAGGCTTCGTCTGCACGAGCCTGGGAGCGAGCTGCTGCGTCTTCAGTTGCAGTCAGACGAGCTTCGGTTTCTTTGGAGACGCTGCTGCAACCGGTAGCCAGAACTGCGGCCAGAGCCAGAGCAGAGAATTTCAGAACGTTGTTCATCGTGTTCCCCTTCAAGGACTTTCTATTAAATGGCTACTTTCTCAGAGTGAGCTGATAGCCGGCGTACATACTACTCATTACTTGTAGTAAGTAAACTGACGTAGCGCAAGAAGCAAAAAAAATTCTCGTGCCGTATCTATTTTGGCTAGTCTTCTGAAGGTTTGTATAAAAACTGTCCAATTTTTTTCAATCAGGCGAAAAATGGATAGAGGCTGAAAGGGCCAGCCTGCATGTGTCGAGCCCTGCAAGTAGATGAAAAATTATATATCCACGCTGACACTTATGCTCAGCTTGGGTTTGCCACACCCTGCATCTTTTGCGCATGTAGAGGTGACTTTAAGAGCGCCTGTTCGTCTCAAGCTTCAACTGCCGGCAATGTTCAGGCTTTCGATCATCGGTTGATCGAGGCCCTTTCTATATCTACCTGCGGCGGGGATGACGAGCGCGCCTTGAGCAATTGCAGGATTGGTGCCTACTATTCCGTACGTGCAGGTATGAGCGCTAAAGGTTTTCTCGTGGTCGAAACCGGCACGGGGTGGCGTAGATGTTCCTTCGCCGGAAAAACATCGGTAAGGTAGGGGTCAGAAACCAAGACCCGCGAGGAGTAGTGATGAGCGAGGCGTTGTCCATCCACCATGACCAGGCTGGTCATCAGTTCGAGACCAATGTGGACGGTCATCGTGCCTATCTGACCTATATGGACCTCGGTAAACAGACCCTGGATATCTATCGGACTTTCGTGCCAAACGCACTGCGGGGTCGTGGTATTGCGGCGGCATTGACCGAGGAAGCCTTGAAGTTTGCCGAAGAGGCGGGCTACACGGTGATTCCGTCCTGCTCCTATGTCGAACGCTACATGGAGCGCCATCAGCGCCATGCGGCGAAGTTGTAACGCGTCAAACCGCACCATGAAAAACGCCGGGCTTAGCCCGGCGTTTTTGTGTGCGCAATATGGCAGGCTCAGCTGCGTTTGCGCTTGGGCAACACGTCCTTGAGCTTGGCATGCATGCTGCGCAACGTATTTTCGGTTGCAGACCAATCGATGCAGGCATCGGTGATCGACACGCCGTACTGCAAGTCAGCCAAGTCTTTAGGAATCGCCTGGCAACCCCAGTTCAAATGACTCTCGACCATCAAGCCGATGATCGACTGGTTGCCTTCCAGAATCTGGTTAGCGACGTTTTCCATCACCAGCGGTTGCAGGGCCGGGTCCTTGTTGGAGTTGGCGTGGCTGCAGTCCACCATGATGTTCGGCTTGATCTTGGCCTTGGTCAGCGCCTGCTCGCACAGCGCAACGCTGACCGAATCGTAGTTGGGCTTGCCGTTGCCGCCACGCAGCACCACATGGCCGTAGGCATTGCCCTTGGTGGTGACGATGGAGACGCCACCTTCCTGGTTGATACCCAGGAAGCGGTGCGGGCTGGAGACCGATTGCAGCGCATTGATCGCTACGGTCAGGCCGCCGTCGGTGCCGTTCTTAAAGCCCACGGCCGACGACAGGCCGGATGCCATTTCGCGGTGAGTCTGGGATTCGGTGGTACGCGCGCCGATGGCCGACCAACTGATCAGGTCTTGCAGGTATTGCGGGGAGATCGGGTCCAGTGCTTCGGTGGCGGTGGGCAAGCCCATTTCAGCCAGGTCCAGCAGCAGTTGGCGACCGATGTGCAAGCCGTCCTGGATCTTGAACGAGTCGTCCAGGTACGGGTCGTTGATCAAGCCTTTCCAGCCGACGGTGGTGCGCGGTTTTTCGAAATACACGCGCATTACCAGGTACAGGGTGTCCGACACTTCTGCCGCCAGCACCTTGAGGCGCTCGGCATATTCGTGGGCAGCCTTGAGGTCGTGGATCGAGCAAGGCCCGATAACGACGAAGAGGCGGTGATCGGTGCCGTCGAGAATGTCACGGATGACTTCGCGGCCTTTGGTGACGGTCTGCAGGGCAGCGTCGCTCAAAGGGATTTCGCGCTTGAGCTGATCGGGCGTGATCAGGGTCTCGTTGGATTCGACGTTTAGGTCATTGATCGGTAAATCAGCCATCGTGTTACTCGTCAGGGTCACGGGTGCCGGCCGCCAGCGATCCCCGTGCGGCGGAGCACAGCATGATTTGAATGCCGGGGGGGAGGAACCTTAGCGCGTAACACGGGCCCGCGACAATGGGCAAAGCCCGCTTTAATCCAGTGCTGGCGCCACAAAGGCCTCATGGGAGAACTCGACCGCATGGCGCGACACCCACTCGCGGGCCAGGGCTTCGAATTGCTCGGGTGTCGGCTCAGCGTCTTCGTGCTGGCGGCAATAGCGCTCTATCCGGCATGCTTGCTCACCCATTCGCGCGCCGAACAGTGCATGTTCGTCGGTAAACGAGACGCCAATTCGGTAGCCGTGTTCCACCTTGCGGCACCAGGCCACATAACCCGGATAACGGGCGCTGGCACCCAGCGAGGGAATGTTCAGGTCAACCGCCGTACCCTGGCGCCAGGCGCGCGGCCAATGGCAGGCGATACCGCCCAGGCCGACAGTGAGCAGGCGTTGGCGGGGGATGGCAGGGGCGGGACGTTGGATTAACTCGACAGCGACATCATCAGGGTGAGGTAAAAAACGACCCATGTACACGGACTCCGAGCACCGTCCTGTTGACGGCGGTGGCAGCAGTATAGTGAAGGAACTGGAATTGACCGACCTGGATATTGACCAGCAATTGCTGGGATTGCCAGGTATTTCGCTGGTGGTGTTCACCAGTGTCGGCTGTTCCAGTTGCCGCTGGGCACGCCAACAGGTACCCGGCTGGACATTGCCGGTGGACCGAGTGTGCTGGGTGGATGCCGGGCACAATGGCGGCGCGGTCGAACGCTACCAGATCTTTCATTTGCCGGCGTTGTTCGTGGTGTGCGAGGGTCAATTCCTTGGGCAATTACAGACGCGCCTTACACCTGCCGACCTTGCCGAGGCCGTGAAACACGCACTCGCCCGTACACGAGAGGAATTGCCATGACCGCAGTTGCACCCCAGTCGCCACGCATTGGCATCATCGGCACCGGTGCCATCGGTGGTTTCTATGGCTTGATGCTGGCGCGTGCCGGCTTCGACGTACATTTCCTGTTGCGCAGCGAGTACGCAGCGGTCAGCGAGCACGGCTTGCGAGTAAATAGCACGGTGTTCGGGCCCCTGCACCTGCACCCGGTGCAAGCCTATGCCCGCGCTGCCGATATGCCACCGTGCGATTGGTTGCTGGTGGGCACCAAGTCCACGGGCAACCTGGAGCTGGCCCCAACCCTTGCCCAAGTCGCCGCGCCGGACGCCAAAGTGGTGTTGCTGCAAAACGGTCTGGACGTGGAAGACAGCCTGCGTGAACACCTGCCGCCATCGCTGCACCTGCTCGGCGGCCTGTGCTACATCGGCGTGCACCGCTCGGGGCCTGGCGTGGTCGAGCATCAGGCCCTGGGCCGGGTCAACCTGGGGTACCACAGCGGCACGGCGGCCAATGATGAAGACCGACAGAGGGCGATTGTTGAGGCGGGCGCGGCGCTGTTTCATGAGGCCGGTATCGAGTCCCAGGCCATGGCCAACGTGCATCAGGCGCGCTGGCACAAATTGGTGTGGAACGTGCCCTACAATGGCCTTTCCGTGCTATTGGGCACCGGCACCACGGCGATGATGGCGGATGAGTCCAGCCGTGAATTGATCCAGGCGTTGATGGCCGAAGTGGTGCAGGGCGCTCACGCCTGTGGCCATGAAATTCCCGCCAGCTACGCCGAACAGATGTTCGCCATGACCGAAACCATGGACGACTATCTGCCTAGCATGTACCACGATCATATTCACAAACGTCCGCTGGAACTGGCGGCGATTTACGCGCGGCCTTTAGCTGCCGCCAGAGCTGCCGGTTGTGAATTACCGCGAATACAGGCGTTGTACCAGGCCTTGAGTTTTATTGATCGGCATAACCGCTGAGTCGGGGGAGTACACCATGGCAAAGGGATTGGGCGACAAGCTGGTGCTGGCGATTTCTTCGCGCGCGCTGTTCGACCTGAGCGACAGCCACAAGGTTTATCTGGCTCAAGGCGTCGAGGCCTATCGCAAATATCAGATCGAGCATGAGGAAGAATTCCTTGAGCCCGGCGATGCTTTCCCGTTGGTCAAGAAGCTGCTGAGCCTTAACGCCAGCCTTGGTCGGGCGCGGGTCGAAGTGGTGTTGGTGTCTCGCAACAGCGCTGACACGGGCCTGCGGGTGTTCAATTCGATCCAGCATTACGGCCTGGATATTTCCCGCGCCGCTTTTGTTGGGGGGCGTAGTCCCTATCCTTATTTGGCGGCCTTTGGTTGTCATCTGTTTCTTTCGACTCATGCCGAGGATGTACGCAGTGCCCTCGATGCCGGCTTTGCTGCTGCGACGATTTTGTCGGGCGGCGCACGGCGGGCTTCCAGCGAGGAACTGCGGATTGCCTTTGACGGTGACGCGGTGTTGTTTTCCGATGAATCGGAGCGTGTGTATCAGGCGGGTGGGTTGGAAGCGTTCCAGGCCAGCGAGCGCGAGTCGGCACGCCAACCTTTGCACGGCGGTCCTTTCAAGGGGTTCCTGGCGGCGCTCAACTTGCTGCAACGCGAGTTTCCGGACGAGGCCTGCCCGATCCGCACCGCACTGGTCACCGCCCGTTCGGCGCCGTCCCACGAGCGGGTGATTCGCACGTTGCGCGAGTGGGATATTCGCCTGGATGAGTCGTTGTTCCTCGGCGGCCTGGAGAAGTCCGCGTTCCTCGAAGCCTTCGCCGCCGATGTGTTTTTCGATGACCAGGCCGGTCATTGTGAGAAAGCCAGGGAGGTGGTGGCCACCGGGCATGTGCCCCATGGCATCAGTAATGAGGTGAGGGTCAGGTCCGAGAGCTAAGTCGCTGCTAAGCTCATTTCATCTCCGCCATCCTGGCAGTCCAGGAGGTTCTATGATTCGTTCGATGTTGTACGCCACGGATCTCGGTCTGTATGCGCCTTATGTGATGCAGCACGCATTGGCGCTGGCGCGAACGTTCAAGGCGGACTTGTATGTGATCCACGTGGTCGAGCCCATCGGGCTGTTCGCCGAATCGGTGTTACAGAGCTACCTTGATGAGAAGGCGTTAAGTGAATGGCAAACCCAGGGCCTGACTACGGTCATGGCGACGATCGAGCAACGGGTGCTGGACAGCTTTCGTGAGGAATTGGAGGACGGGGAGCAAGACCTGAAATTGATTCGCTCGGTACGGGTGATCCAGGGGGACCCGTGCGAGGTGATACTCGACCAATTGCGCAAACTTTCCGTAGATCTGTTGATCGTAGGCAGTCATAGCCATGCAACGTCGGCGGCTACACCGCTGGGTCGCACCGCTGCGCGGGTGTTGCAGCTGTCTACGGTGCCGGTTTACCTGGTGCCCTCGCTACAGCGCCGACGCAGTGATGACGTGTGATGGATAAAAAACGATAAAAAGTTCTAGATTTATCCGTCGAACCTTTAATATAGTTATATACCGTCGCTGATACCCGTGGCGTCTATCTGCTTTGAGGGACACATATGAAGCTTCAACAACTGCGCTACATCTGGGAAGTGGCGCACCACGACCTCAACGTTTCCGCTACCGCTCAAAGCCTTTACACCTCGCAACCCGGTATCAGCAAGCAGATCCGCCTGCTCGAAGACGAGCTGGGTGTTGAAGTGTTCGCGCGCAGCGGCAAGCACCTGACCCGTGTGACCCCGGCTGGTGAGCGCATCATCACCACCGCTGGCGAGATCCTGCGCAAAGTCGAAAGCATCAAGCAGATCGCCCAGGAATTCTCCAACGAGAAGAAGGGCACCCTGTCGATCGCCACGACCCACACCCAGGCCCGTTATGCATTGCCTCCGGTGATCCGCGATTTCATCAAGCAATACCCGGACGTGGCGCTGCACATGCATCAGGGTTCGCCGATGCAGATCGCCGAGATGGCCGCAGACGGCACCGTGGATTTCGCCATTGCCACCGAGGCCCTGGAGTTGTTCGGCGACCTGGTGATGATGCCGTGCTACCGCTGGAACCGTTGCGTGGTTGTGCCGCAAGGTCACCCATTAGCCAAGCTGCCGAAGCTGACCCTGGAAGCCCTGGCCGAATACCCGATCGTGACTTACGTGTTTGGTTTTACTGGCCGTTCCAAGCTCGACGAAGCGTTCAGCCATCGAGGCCTGACACCGAAAGTGGTGTTTACCGCAGCCGACGCCGACGTGATCAAGACTTACGTGCGCCTGGGCCTTGGCGTGGGGATCGTCGCCAAGATGGCGGTGGACACCAACCTTGATAAAGACCTGGTGGTACTCGACGCCAGCGAGCTGTTCGAGTCCAGCGTGACCAAGATCGGTTTCCGTCGCGGCACGTTCCTGCGTGGCTTCATGTGCGACTTCATCGAGAAATTCGCGCCGCACCTGACCCGTGAAGTCATGGCCAAAGCGATCCAGTGCCACAACAAACAGGAACTGGAAGAACTGTTCGACGGCGTAGAATTGCCTGTCCACTAAGGCTCGTGTAGTGAGCGGGCTTGCCCCGCGCTGGGGGGCGAAGCCGCCCTAAATCCAGGCACCGCGGTGTTTTAGGATTACCGAAGTTATTTGGACTCGGGGCGGCTTCGCCCCCCAGCGCGGGACAAGCCCGCTCACTACAAGTGCGTCAGCAGTGGCTTACTTGGCCTCGGTAACCGTAAATAGTTGCCGAGCGCCTGCCACCAGAATCTCCACCTCATCCCCTTCGAACTTGCCCAGCAAGCCTTTGCCCAAAGGTGAGCGCGGGGTGATGACGGTCACTGGCTGCCCGACCACATCCACTTTCAAACCCGCCGCATCCGGTGCCAGGAACAGCCACTGCTGGCGACCGTTTTCATCCTCCAGGCCCAGTAGCGCGCCGACCTCTATCCCTCGCTGATCATCGTATGCACGCAGTTGCAGGTTCTGGCACAGCGCTAGCGCTTGCTTGATTTCCTCGACGCGCTTGGCTTGGCCGGCGGCGAGGTACGAAGCCTCCAGCCCCAGGGTGTCGTATTTGTTTTCCGCGATGTTTTCTTCGTGGGTCGCGGTTTCGTAGGCGGTCTGCGCGGCGCGTTGGGCGATGTCGAGGTCGACGGTGAGCTTTTCCAGAATCAACTGGTGGACGGCGTGTTTATTCATGGTCATCAATCGCAGAATTGCAGGACATTGGCCCGGGTCTTTTCGTTGGGGGCGTTCTGGTCCTGTTGCAGCCAGAACTGGCACTTTGGGTTGGACTGGTTGCGCGCGTTGCTGCGGGCCTGGTCCAGGGTTTGCTGCTGTTCCTGTTTACGCAGCTTCTCTTGGTATTGCTCGAACAAGCGGTTGGGTGGTTCAGGCGCAACCACCGCAGGCGTGCCCAGTTGCTCAACCGCTTGGGCCACCGGTGCCAGGCTTTGCGGGAACAGATAGCGCGACGCCAGCCAAGTGGTCAGCGCGATGGCGATAAACCCCAGCCACACGCCCAGCGCGATGGCGATACAGAGCTTGAGCAGCGACAACGGACGATCAGACATGGCGGCCTCCTGGCAGGCATTTGCGGCGTGGCGGCGATTGTCGCACAGCCACCGTGCAGAATAATCGCGATCAAGCCTTCTGCATCGGCGCATTTATGCGGACAATCGAGCCTTTGAGTGATGGAGCCCGGAATGAAAGCCCGCTGGGATATTTTTTGCAGCGTCGTCGACAATTACGGCGACATCGGCGTGACCTGGCGTTTGGCTCGCCAATTGGTGGCGGAGCATGGATGTGAAGTGCACTTGTGGGTCGATGACCTGCGCGCCTTCGAGCGTATGTGCCCCGAAATCGATGTGCAGGTGCATCTGCAATGGCAGGAAGGTGTCGAAGTGCGGCACTGGCCGGCCGACTGGGTAAGCGCGCCGGCGGCGGATGTGGTGATCGCCGCCTTCGCGTGCCAGCTGCCGCCCGATTATATGGAAGCCATGGCCGACCGCGAACGCGTGCCGCTGTGGATGAACCTGGATTACCTGAGTGCCGAAGACTGGGTGGTGGGCTGCCACCGCCTGCCATCGGTGAAGTTCAAGGGCGTGCAGAAGTACTTCTTCTTTCCCGGTTTCCGGCCCGGCACGGGCGGCCTGTTGCGGGAGGCGGGGTTGTTGGAACAGCGCAGGGCGTTTCAACAGGATGGGGCTGCGCAGCGACAGTTCCTGCAAACCCTGGGCGTGTTTCCTGACGACGGCGCGCGCTTGATCTCGCTGTTTGCCTACGAAAATGCCGGGCTCGCCGGTTGGTTGGACGTGTTATCGACGGACGGGCGTGCCACTCATCTATTGGTGCCGGAGGGGCGCATCCTCGGTGATGTGGAGCGTTGGCTCGGTGTCGAGGGGTTGATGGCGGGGGACGTCCATCAGCGCGACGCCCTGACTGTGCAGGTGCTGCCATTTGTGCGCCAGGAACAATATGACCGCGTGTTGTGGTGCTGCGACTTCAACGCGGTGCGCGGCGAAGACTCGTTCGTGCGTGCCCAATGGGCTGGGCGGCCGCTGTTGTGGCACATCTATCGCCAGGACGAGGATATCCACCTCGACAAGCTCGATGCATTCCTTGAGTTGTATACGGCGGCCTTGTCGCCAGCCGCCAGAGCAGCGCTGGTCGCGCTTTGGCAAGCCTGGAATACGGACGGCGATATGGCACAAGGGTGGAAAATGCTCCTGGAACACTGGCCAGAGGTGAGCCAGCACGCTGAAAACTGGTGTCTGGAACAGGCCTTGCAGGCCGATCTTGCGACGGCGCTGGTACAGTTTTATGAAAGTTGGATATGATACGCCACCTTGATTTTTGTAAATCCCATCCAAATTTCGGATATATGCAATGAAAACTGGTAAAGAACTGAAACCCGGTACAGTGATCCGTCTCGAAAACGACCCTTGGCTGGTTCAGAAAGCTGAGTTCACCAAGTCTGGTCGTAACAGCGCAATCATGAAGACCAAGCTGAAGAACCTGCTGACCGGTTACAAGACCGAGATCGTTTACAGCGCCGACGACAAACTGGACGACGTGATCCTCGACCGCAAAGAAGCGACCCTGTCCTTCATCAGCGGCGACACCTACACGTTCATGGACACCACCGACTACACCATGTACGAGCTGAACGCTGAAGATATCGAAGCCGTTCTGCCGTTCGTTGAAGAAGGCATGGAAGACGTCTGCGAAGCTATCTTCTTTGAAGATCGCCTGGTTTCCGTAGAGCTGCCGACCACTATCGTGCGTCAGGTTGACTACACCGAAGGTTCGGCTCGTGGCGACACTTCTGGCAAGGTGATGAAGCCTGCCAAGCTGAAAAACGGTACCGAACTGGCCGTTGCAGATTTCATCGAAATCGGCGACCTGATCGAGATCGACACCCGTGAAGGTGGTTCGTACAAAGGCCGCGCCAAGAAGTAATTCTGGCCCCGCCGATACGAAAAAAACCCGACTCTGAGTCGGGTTTTTTTATGCGCGTCTGTTTGATCAGACGGTTACGTGCAGGCGTACATCGACGTTGCCACGGGTGGCGTTGGAGTACGGGCACACCTGGTGAGCGGCGTCGACCAGGCTCTGTGCGTCGTCCTGATCCAGGCCCGGCAGGCTGATGTGCAGGTCGATGTCCAGGCCGAAACCGCCGGGGATTTGACCGATGCCAACGTGGGCAGTGATCGAAGCGTCATCCGGGATCTTGCGTTTGGTCTGGCTGGCCACGAATTTCAGCGCGCCGATAAAGCAGGCCGAGTAGCCAGCGGCGAACAGTTGCTCAGGGTTGGTGGCATGGCCACCAGCGCCACCCAGTTCCTTGGGGGTAGAGAGTTTGACATCGAGGATGTTGTCGCTGGAAACGGCGCGACCATCACGGCCGCCGGTTGCGGTAGCTACTGCTGTGTAGAGAGTTTGCATGGTGTGGTCCTCTTGGGTGTGTAGTGCTAAATGTTTGCGCGCTAAGTAGTTGGTGAGATGAATGTATAGCGCTAATGTTTAGTGCGCAAGATAAATTTACACATTATTTAGCGATGCGCGGTTTCTAATACGCCACAAAACACAATGTGGGAGCTGGCTTACCTGCGATGGCGGTTTCTCAGTCACAGTCTTTGGTGACTGTCACACCGCTATCGCAGGCAAGCCAGCTCCCACATTTGAGATAGTTGCTGGCCGCGCTACTGTGTCAGACGCTTGCTTGCAGGTTACTGCGCAACGCAATCAAATCAGCCTGCAGCTTGCGCAGTTGCTCCAGCTCCAAACCGCTGGCCCCCAGAATGCACTGCGGAATCCCCATGGCCTTATCCTGCAAAGCACGCCCGGCATCCGTCAATTCCACCACCACCACCCGCTCATCCTCACGGCTGCGGGTGCGGCTCAACAGACCTTCAGCCTCCAAACGCTTGAGCAGCGGGGTCAGTGAGCCCGGATCCGTCAGTAGGCGGCTGCTGATTTCACCGACGGTCAACCCGTCCTCTTCCCACAGCACCATCATGGCCAAGTACTGCGGATAGGTCAGGCCAAGGGCCTGCAGCAGCGGTTTGTAGACCTTGGTCATCAACAACGACGTGGAGTGCAGGGCGAAACACAACTGGTTGTCCAGCATCAGGGATTCGCAGGGGGCGGGATTCTTGCTCATGGCGGTACCTCGGGAAAGCGTGTCTGGGCTGGAATCTAGCGGGCAAATGTTTAATGCGCCAGACAATTCTGCCCGGCCAGTCAGGCCAGGCCGCTTTGCAATGCCAGATCCCAGGGCGGTATTGGGCTGAAACGGGATTTCAGGTACTCCAGTAACAACCGACTACGGGCGTTCGGCTGTTGCTCGAGGCGCAGCGCATAGATGCCGGTGGTCTCCGGACTGGGCAGCCCGTCTTCGCAAAACAGTGGCAACAGTTCGCCGCGCACCAGGTATTCACTGGCCAGCCAGGTGGGGAGGTGGGCGATGCCCAGCCCGGCGAGGGCTCCTGACAGCAAGGCTTCGGCATTGTTGGCGCTCATGCGGATGCGTTGCGGACGGTAGGTGGCGCGGCGCCCATCCAACTCGAAGCGCCAGGCGAACATCGGGGCCAGGCCGTCCCAGTCGAGGCCGTCATGCTCACTGAGTTCGCGCGGGTGAGTCGGAGTACCCCGGCTTTTCAGGTAGGCCGGGCTGGCACAGGCGATGCGTACGATGCTGGCCAGAGGGGTGGCGATCAGCCGAGTGTCGACGATATGCCCGGCACGCAGTACCAAGTCGACTTTACCCAGATGCGCGCCCTGCATGTCCACAAAGCTGTCGATCAAGTGCAAGTGCACATCCAGGCCCGGGTACACGTTGAGGAAGTCCGCAATCACCGGCGCCAGGTGGCGCCGGCCAAATGCTGCCGGTGCGTCCACCCGGATCAAGCCTTCCGGCGCATGGCTCAAGGACACGGCTTCGGCACGTGCCAGTTGCAGCTCGCTGACAATCCGTCGTGCGCGTTCGGCAAACGCCAGGCCTGACGGGGTCGGGACTACTGCGTGGGTACTGCGCTGGAACAGCCGGCTGCCCACCGAACCTTCCAGGCTGTCGATCCGCCGTGCTACCGCCGAAGGGGTCAACGGATGGCGACGCGCGGCGGCGGAAAAGCTGCCCGTTTCAAGTACATCGAGAAACAGGCTCAGTTGATCGGTCAGGGTATTGGGGTTCATGGCGCACGCTTATGCGAGATTGGCACAGCCATTGTGCGTTGCTGTGCGTTTCCACGCTATAGCCGACTGCGTAGCATGCAGGTCTTGGGTGAGTGGAGCAGTGAAAAGTGTTGGATTTAGCGTTGTACCTGGTATTGGGTGTGGCCTTGGGCACCGTGGGTGGCCTGTTCGGGATTGGCGGCGGGCTGATCGCGATCCCAGTGCTGGGGGTATTTTTCGGCCTGGACCAGCAGATCGCCCAGGGCACCGCGTTGGTCATGGTGGTGCCTAACGTGATGTTGGCGCTGTGGCGTTATCATCAGCGTAATCACATTTACCTGCGCCACGCACTGCCGCTGGGCGTCATGGGTTTCAGCTTCGCGTGGTTGGGCTCGATCTGGGCGGTGGGCCTGGATGCGGGCTTGATGCGCATCGGTTTTATCGCCTTCCTCATGGCGCTGTCGGCCTACAACCTGTTGCGCATGTTCACCCGTAACGCGCCGCCCACCGCCGAAATGCGCTACTCCTGGCCATGGCTCGGTGTGCTCGGTGCGGCGTCCGGGTCCATGGGCGGTTTGTTTGGCGTGGGCGGCGCGGTGATCGCCACGCCGGTGCTGACCAGCCTGTTCGGTACCACACAAGTGGTTGCCCAAGGTTTGTCCTTGGCGCTGGCACTGCCGAGCACTGGCGTGACGCTCGTGACCTATGCCTGGCACCACGAGGTGGACTGGTTGATCGGCGCGCCCCTCGCGGTGGGCGGCCTGCTCAGTATCAGTTGGGGCGTGAAAGTCGCCCACGCTTTGCCGGAGCGGACCTTGCGCGGCCTGTTCTGCGCGTTCCTGATGGTGTGTGCGGTGATGCTGACGTTTAAAGTTTGAAGCCTTCGACGATGTACTCCGCCAGGCAATCGGTGATTGGCGAAGCAATCCCAAGGTTGCGCAGCAAGCGCAGATTCATCGACGGCAGTGGCGGGAAGCCCTCATCGCGACCGAGTACCCGCAGGTCTGGAGTCACCAGGCTTTCCATGCTGACCATCACTGCCAGGCCCGCGCTCACTACCGCCTGGATCGCCGCTCCGTTGGAGCTGTGATAGGCCAGGCGATAATCGCGCCCAGCCATCTCCAGTGCGGTACGTGCCCACTGGGTGTAGAGGCAGTCTGCGCCGGAAATCGCCAGGGGCAGTGCATCGTGCTCGTCCACGCAGAAGCTCGGCGCGGCGGCCCACACCATGCGCTCGGTGCGCAATAGTTCGCCGATATCATTGCCGGGCTCGCGGCTGATTACGGTCAGCGCCAGGTCGCGTCGCTGCATCAGCACGGTGGAGGCCTCGCAGTGCATTTCGATCTGGATCAGCGGATACGCCTTGGAAAACTGCTTGAGAATCCCCGGCAGGAAACGCATCACGTAGTCGTCCGGCGTGCCGATGCGCACCAGGCCCACCATATGCGGCTCGCGCAGGGTGTTAAACACTTCGCTGTGCAATTTCAGGATGCGTCGCGCATAGCCCAACAACACTTGGCCTTCGGGTGTCAGCCGCACCTGGCGGCCATCACGTTCGAACAGTTTACGCTGCAGTACGTCTTCCTCCAGGCGCTTCATCTGCATGCTCACCGCCGATTGGGTGCGGTTCACCAGTTCGCCAGCGCGGGTGAAACCGCCCTGATCGGCGATGGCGACGAAGGTACGCAGCACTTCAGTGTCGATGCTCGGGAAGCTGGTCAATTGATCAATCTCTGAGATGTATTGCATAAGAAACATTCGTTGGATTGATCTTAAGCGCCGGCACACACTTGTGCCATCCCCACGGGAGGGCGAGAAGATGAAAGGTCAACGTGGTTTTGTATTAGTGGCCAAGCGGCCGTTTTCCAGGGTGCTCAATGCACTGTGCCGCTGGCATGAGCGCCAATTGCTGGTGAATTTGAGCGACGATGCACTCAAGGATATTGGGCTCAATCGGGTCGATGTGGAGCACGAGCGTCGCCTGCCCGTGTGGCAAGACCCCCTGCGAAAGTGACTCGGATGCAGTAGGGTAGACGGCGAGCCCACCCGGAGAATTCCATGCCCGCCGATCTGTCTTTCTCACTCAAGCAAGCTCGACGCATGGCGCTGGCGGCCCAGGGATTTTCCGGGCGCCAGGCGCCGGCACAGATAAAAGCCGCGCACCTTAACCGCTTGATCGAACGCCTAGGTGTGTTGCAGATCGACTCAGTCAATGCGGTGGTGCGCTCCCACTATTTGCCACTGTTTTCCCGCTTGGGCAATTATTCTCCCTTGATGCTTGAACAGGCCGCCTGGAGCCAGGGCCGACGGCGTTCGTTGTTCGAATACTGGGGGCATGAGGCCTCGTTGTTGCCGATGGCGCTGTACCCGCTGATGCGCTGGCGCATGGAGCGAGCCAAGCAAGGGCTGGGGATTTATTCGCAGATGGCGCGCTTTGGGCGTGAGCAGCAGGCCGTGATTGGGCGCGTATTGAAGACTGTCGAGCAGCAAGGCGCTTTGGGGGCGGGAAGCTTGTCCACCCGCGAAGAACGCGCCGGTACGTGGTGGGATTGGAGCGATGAAAAGCACGCGTTGGAATGGTTGTTTGCCGCAGGTTTGGTGACCGTGGCCGGTCGGCGTGGGTTTGAGCGCCTATATGATTTGCCGGAGCGAGTAATCCCCGGCGAGTTTCTGCACGCCTCTCTAGATGAGGCGCAGGCACAGCGCGGTTTACTGCTGCACAGTGCCACTGCATTGGGTGTGGCCGTTGAAAAAGACTTGCGTGATTACTTCCGCCTGGACCCCGCCGACAGCCGCAATCGCTTGGCTGAGCTGGTAGAAGACGGGCAGTTGCTGACCTGCCAGGTCCAGGGTTGGAAGCAACTGGCGTATTGCCTGCCCGAGCCGAAAGTGCCGCGCAAGGTGCCGGCCAGCGCGTTGCTGTCGCCGTTTGATTCGCTGGTCTGGGAGCGCAGCCGCACCGAGCGTCTGTTTGATTTTCGTTACCGGTTGGAGATCTACACCCCGCAAGACAAGCGGGTCTATGGCTACTACGTGCTGCCGTTTTTGCACAACGAACGAATCGCCGCCCGCGTCGACTTGCGCGCCGAACGTGCCAATGGATGTTTGGCGGTGCATGCGGTGCATGAAGAAGAGCCGGGGCTGGATGAGGAGGGGATGGTGGCGTTGGCGTTGAATTTGCGGCAGATGGCGGCTTGGCTGGGGTTGGAGCGGGTGCAGCTTAATTGCCAGAGGGTGAGTGCCGATCGGTTGAGAGGGGCAATGCTTAATTTGGATGTTGATCTCTAGGGCCTCTTCGCGAGCAAGTCGAATCGTCGCACCGCCGCTCCCACCTTTGAACGTATTCACAAATCAAAATGTGGGAGCGGCGGTGCGACGATTCGACTTGCTCGCGAAGGCGTCAGTACAGGCAACTCAAATGTCAGCGTTTAACCTGCTTCAACGTCTCGGCAATCAAAAACGCCAATTCCAGCGACTGGTCAGCATTCATCCGCGGGTCACAGTGCGTGTGATACCGGTCCGACAAGCCATCTTCAGTGATCGGTCGCGCGCCACCGATGCATTCGGTGACATTCTGCCCGGTCATCTCGATATGAATCCCGCCAGCGTAGCTGCCCTCGGCCTGGTGCACCTGGAAGAACTCCTTCACTTCGCCAAGAATCTGCGCAAAGTCGCGAGTCTTGTAGCCGCTGCTGGCCTTGATGGTGTTGCCGTGCATCGGGTCGGAGCTCCATAGCACCTGCTTGCCCTCGCGCTGAACAGCACGAATCAGGCCCGGCAGGTGGTCGCCAACCTTGCCTGCGCCCATGCGCGCGATCAGGTTGAGGCGGCCGGGATCGTTGTCCGGGTTGAGGATGTCGATCAGGCGGATCAGGTCCTCGGGGTTCATGCTCGGGCCGACCTTGACGCCGATCGGGTTGTTCACCCCGCGCAGGAACTCGACATGGGCGCCATCCAACTGGCGGGTACGGTCGCCGATCCACAGCATGTGGGCCGAGCAGTCGTAGTAGTCGTTGGTCAGGCTGTCACGGCGTACAAACGCTTGCTCATAGTTGAGCAGCAGCGCTTCGTGGGCCGTGAAGAAACTGGTTTCGCGCAATTGCGGCGAGCTGTCCATGCCACAGGCGCGCATGAACGCCAGGGTTTCGTCGATGCGGTCGGCCAGTTGGCTGTATTTCTCGGCCAAGGCGGAGTTGGCGATGAAGTCCAGGTTCCATTTGTGCACCTGGTGCAGGTCGGCGAAACCGCCCTGGGCAAAGGCGCGCAACAGGTTCAGGGTGGCGGTGGACTGATGGTAGGACTGCAGCAGGCGGTCCGGGTCCGGTACACGGCTTTTTTCATCGAAGCCAATACCGTTGACGATATCGCCACGGTAGGCGGGCAGGGTGATGCCGTCGATGGTTTCGTCGTTGGCCGAGCGCGGCTTGGCGAACTGACCGGCCATGCGCCCGACTTTCACCACCGGGCAGCCGGCGGCAAACGTCATCACGATGGCCATCTGCAGCAGCACCTTGAAGGTGTCGCGGATTTTGGCGGCGGAGAACTCGGCAAAACTCTCGGCGCAGTCACCGCCCTGCAACAGGAAGGCGCGACCCTGGGTCACTTCGGCGAACTGGCGGCGCAATTCACGCGCTTCCCCGGCAAACACCAGCGGCGGGTAGCTGGCCAGGCTTTGCTCCACGTGCAGCAAATGCGCAGCGTCCGGGTACTGGGGTTGTTGCTGGATCGGCAGGGCGCGCCAGCTGTCGGGGCTCCAGGGTTGGCTCATCATGAACTCGATAGGGTAATGGACGGTTGGGCGCCAATGTTATCAGCAATTAGTGCGTGACCTGCTGCTGCCGGTTGGCCGACAATCGCGGCTTTGCCATACAGCAACCCCGTTAGGAGCAGTGATGACAGAGGAGCGTGTCGAGCGCCTGCTGGCCGAGGTCCACGACGACTTCGGCATGATCCGTGTGCTCGAAGTGGCCGATTACCGGTTTCTCGAATTCGGCGACGCCATTGAGCAGAGCTGCGTGTTTACCGCAGACCCTAGCTGGCTGGAATACGACTACACCCGCGCCATGTTGATTGGTGCGCTGTGCCACGAGCAGCCCGAAAGTGCGCTGTTTCTCGGCCTGGGTGCAGGTACGTTGACCCAGGCGTGCCTCAAGTTTCTGCCGCTGGACGATGTGGAAGCTATTGAGCTGCGCCCAGATGTGCCGCGCCTGGCCATCGAATACCTGGGGTTGGATGACGACCCTCGGCTGTACATCCGCATTGGCGACGCCCTGCAGTTGCTGGACACCGCTGAGTCGGCCGACCTGATTTTCGTCGACCTGTATACGGACGTCGGCCCGGGCGTCGGGCACTTGGCCTGGACCTTTCTTGAAAACTGCCAGAAAAAGCTCAACCCCGGTGGCTGGCTGGTGATCAACCAGTGGGCTACCGACGACGGCAAACCGTTGGGGGCGGCGTTGTTGCGTGGGTTGTACCACCGGCATTACTGGGAGTTGCCGGTGAAGGAGGGCAATGTGATTTTGCTGGTGCCTTCGGAACTGGATCAGAGGCTGGACCTGGAGGGGCTTTCGGCGCGTGCCGAGGCCTTGGCGCCGCGGTTGGGGTATTCGTTGCAGTCGTTGATCAAGGCGATTCGGCCGGCGACCTAGTTACCTGATCTGACGCCATCGCGGGCAAGCCCGCTCCCACAATTGGACCGCATTTTCCCTGTTGAAAGGCATTCCCCTGTGGGAGCGGGCTTGCCCGCGATGGCGTCATCAAGTCGATCAAATACCTTTGAACACTCCGGGCCGCTTCTCGACCATCGCCCGCACTCCTTCCTTGGCGTCCTCGCTGTTCAGCAGTTTATCCACCATCGGCGGCAATGCCGCAGCCGCCACAGTTTCCCCTTCCATTCGCGCCAGCCGTGCCGACATCAATGTGGCCTGCACCCCGAGCGGTGCCTGACGCGCAATACGGTTGGCCAACTCGACGGCGCGGGGCAGGAGGTCTTCGCTGGCCATCACTTCCTGCACCAGGCCCAGGCGCAATGCCTCGTGTGCATCGAACTCATCACCGGTCAGCAACCAGCGCATCGCATTGCCCCAGCCGGCGATCTGATGAAAGCGCAATGTCGCACCGCCAAACGGAAAGATCCCACGCTGTACTTCCATCTGCGCAAAACGCGTATTGCTCGCGCAGAGGTTGATGTCCGCCGCCAGCATCAGCTCGATACCAATGGTCAGGCAGTAACCCTGGGCGGCGATGATCACCGGCTTGCTCACCCGAGGGCCGGCAAACACGCCCCATGGATCGCACCCGCCCAAGGGAGGTTGCCAGCCGCTGGCCATCACGGCACTGACGTTGGCCAGGTCCAAGCCGGCGGTAAAGTGCTCTCCGTGGGCAAATACCACGGCAACACGCGCCTCGTCAGTTCGATCAAATTCGCCATAGGCCAGGCTCAGCTCGTTGAGCAAATCCAGGTCGAAAGCATTGCGCTTGGCCACCCGATCCAAGCCCAACAGCAGGACATGGCCTTGTAACTCACGGCTGACGCGACTGCTGGTGGCTTCATTCATCGGGTGTGCCCTCGGGCGCGGGGAAGGATTTCGGACCAAAGGTCTCAAGGGTTAGGTGAATCGTTTAAGCGTTATGGCCAACAGGGCCGGGCCTTTGAAAAATAGACCTTGCCGCTGCTATCTGCAAAGACTGTGATGCAGCGCGGTTTATCGGTGCTTTCCGATAAAAAAAGCTCCCTTTTTCAGGTATTTCCGGTATAGTGCGCGCCGGCCTTTAACCGGGCCGCGTTTAGGTAGCGCAATTCCCCGAAGTCAGCTTCGGCTGCATGTCCGCACAGCGGACTCTCCCTTGACGAATCTTTTTCATTCATTCGTTTTCGCAAATCCCCGCCGACAAAGCAGCCAGGGCGACTCTTGAGTCTCAACACGGCATGCGCAGCTTTGGAGCATGGGTCTTTGCGGATGCACTTAGAGGCAGACCCATGACCCAGGAAACCGGCGGCTTCGCCGCTTTTAATCTTAACCCGAACATTCTTGCAGCCGTCGCAGCGACCGGCTACGAAGAACCTTCGGCGATTCAGCAGCAATCGATCCCGATCATCATGGCCGGCAAGGACATGATTGGCCAGGCGCAAACCGGTACCGGTAAAACCGCCGCGTTCGCCCTGCCTATCCTGCACTGCATCGATCCTGCCAAGCGCGAACCGCAAGCCCTGATCCTGGCGCCAACCCGTGAGTTGGCGCTGCAAGTAGCAACCGCTTTCGAAACCTACGCCAAGCAAATGCCAGGTGTAACCGTTGTGGCCGTTTACGGCGGCGCGCCTATGGGCCCACAACTGAAAGCAATCCGTAATGGCGCACAAATTGTTGTCGCCACTCCGGGTCGTCTGTGCGACCACCTGCGTCGTGACGAAAAAGTCCTGTCGACCGTGAACCACCTGGTTCTGGACGAAGCTGACGAAATGTTGAAGCTGGGCTTCATGGATGACTTGGAAGTCATCTTCAAGGCACTGCCTCCAACCCGTCAGACCGTACTGTTCTCGGCCACCCTGCCACAGTCGATCCGTGCCATTGCCGAGCGCCACCTGCGTGACCCAGAGCACGTCAAGATCCAGACCAAGACTCAGACCGTTACCGCGATCGAACAGGCTCACCTGTTGGTTCACGCTGACCAGAAGACCTCGGCTGTATTGAGCCTGCTGGAAGTCGAAGACTTCGACGCCCTGATCATGTTCGTGCGCACCAAGCAAGCGACCCTGGACCTGGCCAGTGCCCTGGAAGCCAAAGGCTACAAAGCCGCTGCGCTGAACGGTGACATCGCCCAGAACCAACGTGAGCGCGTGATCGACTCCCTCAAGGATGGCCGTCTGGACATCGTTGTAGCGACCGACGTTGCTGCTCGTGGCCTTGACGTTCCACGTATCACCCACGTGTTCAACGTTGACATGCCTTACGATCCAGAGTCCTACGTTCACCGTATCGGCCGTACCGGCCGTGCCGGTCGCGAAGGTCGTGCACTGTTGCTGGTGACTCCACGTGAGCGCCGCATGCTGCAAGTGATCGAGCGTGTGACCGGTCAGAAAGTTGCCGAAGTCCGTCTGCCGGATGCCCAGGCTGTTCTGGATGCTCGCATCAAGAAACTGACCAACAGCCTGTCGCCACTGGTGGCTGACGCTGAGTCGACCCACGGCGACCTGCTGGACCGCCTGACCGCCGATATCGGCTGCACCCCACGTGCCCTGGCTGCCGCCCTGCTGCGCAAGGCAACCAACGGTCAGGCCCTGACCCTGGCAGCCATCGAGAAAGAACGTCCACTGGTTCCGAACAGCGCGCCACGCGGTGATCGTCCAGAGCGTTCCGGTGACCGTCCAGACCGTGGTGATCGTGAGCGTCGTGCTCCGGTTCCATTGGCTGAAGGCCGTGCTCGTTGCCGTACCGCGCTGGGCGCGCGTGATGGTATCGCTGCCAAGAACCTGCTGGGCGCTATCCTCAATGAGGGTGGCCTGGCACGTGAAGCCATCGGTCGCATCCAGGTTCGTGACAGCTTCTCCCTGGTGGAGCTGCCGGAAGACGGTCTGGAAAAACTGCTGGCCAAGCTGAAAGACACTCGCGTTGCCGGTAAGCAGTTGAAGCTGCGTCGCTACCGCGAAGATTGATCCGCCCTTGGGCTGATTGATCGCACATAAAAAATCCCCGACTGGTTCGGGGATTTTTTTTGCCTGGGTTTCAGGGGGGATGTGTGTCAGCCGAAGCGGTAGATATCCATTCCAAGGGCGCCCATTGTGAAACCTTGGTGCGCTACGCTGAACGCACCGCCGGCGCCACGTGCAAAGTACAACGGCAACAAGTGTTCATCGCTAGGATGACTACGCACGGCATGGGGCGCCTGGCGACGATAGTCATGCAAGGCTGCTTCATCATCAGTCGCCAGTTTATCCACCACCCAATCGCGAAAATCCCGGGCCCAAGGCTCGATGCTCTCGGGGCCTGCGTGCCAGTCCAGCTCACCCAGGTTATGGGTAATGCTGCCGGAACCGATCAGCAACACGCCGTGTTCACGCAAGCTGGCAAGCGCATGCCCGACGCGCGTCTGCAGGGCAGGGCCCATGCGGCTGGGCAACGACACCTGTATCACTGGGATATCCGCTGCCGGGTACATCAGCGACAGCGGCACCCAAGTGCCGTGGTCGAAGGGACGACGTTCGTCGATGCGGGCATCAAGGCCGTCTGCGTGCAGCAACTCGACAATGTTGGCGGCCAATCGCGGGTCGCCAGGTGCCGGGTATTGCACTGCAAACAATTCGCGGGGGAAGCCGCCGAAGTCATGCCAGGTTTCCGGGGCGGCGTTGCCACTGACCAGTAATTCATGGCTTTCCCAGTGCGCCGACACCACCACGATCGCTTTGGGTCGCGGCATTTCGGCCGCCAGGCGTAGCAGCGCCGGGCCACTGGCACCGGGTTGCAGGGCCAGCATGGGCGAGCCGTGGGAGATAAACAGGCTAGGGAGCATAAGTAGGGTCCTGAGCGTTAACATGGGCCCATCTTCAATCAGATCATTGATCTAAATCTAATATAAGTTTTAGCACCATTTGATCGAATTTCCGGGGGTGTTTCATGGAACCCAAGTTTTGGCAGTAGCGCTGGGCGCGTAATCAGATCGGCTTTCACTTGCCTGAGGTCAACCCTTATCTGCAGCGGCACTGGCCGCGGTTGACGCTGGCTGAAGGCGCAAAGGTATTGGTGCCGTTGTGTGGCAAGAGCCTGGACCTGATGTGGCTGGCCAGCCAGGGGAACCGGGTGATGGGCGTGGAGTTGTCGGAGCAGGCTGTCGAGTCGTTTTTCAGTGAGCAGAACCTGACGCCGCGTATGAGCCAGCATGGCGTGTTCAAGGTGTACCGGTCGGATTTGATTGAAGTGTGGTGCGGCGATTTCTTCGCCTTGGACGCCGAAGCACTGGCCGATTGCACGGCACTTTATGACCGTGCTGCATTGATAGCGTTACCGCCGTTGATGCGTGCACGGTACGCCGAGCATCTGAACCGCTTCCTGCGGCCAGGCTGCCAGGGCCTCTTGATCGCCCTTGACTACGACCAGACGCAGAAAGCCGGCCCGCCGTTTGCGGTCACCGATGAGGAAGTTCGCGTGCTGCTGGGTGAGCGGTGGGCCCTGGCAGCGCTGGAAGAGCAGGATATCCTGGGCGAGAGCTGGAAGTTTGTGCAGGACGGCGTCACGCGGCTTGAGGAGCGTGTGTATCAGTTGATCAAGCGCTGACAAGACCATCGCCATCGCGGGCAAGCCCGCTCCCACAGGGGGTAGTGGTGTACTCGATCCCCTCGGGCTAGCACAGATCCACAAGTGGGAGCTGGCTTGCCTGCGATGACGGCTGAAGCCTTTACACAAAAACCACAGGCAAAAAAAAAGGGGCGATCAGATCGCCCCTTTTTTTGCTTCTGACGGGCTATCAGCCCCGACGACGCAGTGCGTCAATGCGCTCTTCCAGCGGCGGGTGGCTCATGAACAGGCGAGCCAAGCCCTGTTTGATCCCGCCGTTGATCCCGAAGGCGGTCAGGCTGTCCGGCATGTGCACCGGCAGGCCTTGCTCCGAGCGCAGGCGTTGCAGTGCACCGATCATTGCGCTGGTACCCGCCAGGCGTGCGCCGGCTTCGTCTGCACGGAACTCGCGTTTGCGCGAGAACCACATCACGATCGCGCTGGCCAGGAAGCCCAGGATCACTTCGGCGAAGATGGTCGCCACGAAGTAGGCGATGCCACGGCCTTCTTCGTTCTTGAAGATCACCTTGTCGACAAAGTTGCCGATGATCCGGGCAAAGAACATCACAAAGGTGTTCACCACGCCCTGTACCAGTGCCAGGGTGACCATGTCGCCATTGGCCACGTGGCCGATCTCGTGCGCCAGTACTGCCTTGACTTCATCGGGCGAAAAACGCTCCAGGAGACCCTGGCTGACGGCAACGAGTGCGTCGTTCTTGTTCCAGCCCGTGGCGAAGGCGTTGGCCTCGTAGGCAGGGAAAATCCCCACTTCGGGCATCTTGATACCGGCTTCCCGAGACAATTGCTCCACGGTTTGCATCAGCCATTGTTCATGGCGGGTGCGTGGTTGGGTAATGATCTGGGTGCTGGTACTCATCTTCGCCATCCACTTGGAGATGAACAGCGAAAACAGCGAGCCGGCAAAACCAAAGACCGCACAGAAAATCAGCAGCTGATTGAGGTTGAGATCAACCCCGTTGGCCGCCATGAACCCGTTGAAGCCGAAAAGGCTCAGGGTGATGCTGGCAATCAGCACGACCGCCAGGTTAGTGGCCAAGAACAGCAGGATGCGCATCATGGTTGTAGAGTTCTCCTCATGCTTAATATGTCGCGTACTGCGGGGTATATAAGGTGCGGCATGGGGTGATTCAACTGAGCGACTATTTCAAACTGTGTCCTACAGCGCGAATGTAGAGCCTTGAAAGGTTTTTCCGACACGCAAAGGACGGGTTGATCAGCACGCGGTTGCGTTGTAGCCCTGTAATTATAGGGGGTAGGTGGGTACGCGGGAGCCAGCAAGGTGAAAGAGTTGGGGGAGGGCAGAGAAGTGTTGCCAGATACTCGCTGTACGACCGATTGTCGGTCGTACAGCGGCACATCCGTTACTGGCGATAGGACTTGAGGAAATTGCCGATGCGACCAATGGCCATATCCAGGTCATCCACACGCGGCAAAGTCACCACGCGGAAGTGATCCGGCCACGGCCAGTTGAACGCAGTGCCCTGGACCACCAGCAGCTTTTCCGACAGCAGCAGGTCGAGCACGAACTTCTCGTCGTTGAAGATCGGGCAGACTTTCGGGTCGATGCGTGGGAAGGCGTAAAGCGCGCCCATGGGTTTCACGCAGCTGACGCCCGGAATGGCGTTAAGCAGCTCCCATGTACGGTTGCGTTGTTCCAGCAGGCGGCCCTGGGGCAAGACCAGGTCGTTGATGCTCTGGTAACCGCCGAGGGCGGTCTGGATCGCGTGTTGGCTCGGCACGTTGGCGCACAGGCGCATGTTGGCCAGCATATCGATGCCTTCGATGTAGCTCTGGGCGTTGTGCTTGGGACCGGAAATGGCGATCCAGCCAGAACGGAAGCCCGCCACGCGGTAGGACTTGGACAGACCGTTGAAGGTCAGACACAGCAGGTCCGGCGCCAGGGATGCGGTGCACACATGCACGGCGTCATCGTAGAGGATCTTGTCGTAGATCTCGTCGGAGAACACCACCAGGTTGTGCTGGCGCGCCAATTCGAGCATGCCCAGCAGCACTTCCTTGGAATAGACCGCGCCAGTGGGGTTGTTCGGGTTGATGATCACCAGCGCCTTTGTGTTTGGGGTGATCTTGGCCTTGATGTCGGCCAGGTCCGGGAACCAGTCGGCGCCTTCGTCACACAGGTAATGCACCGGGTGGCCGCCGGCCAGGGTCACGGCGGCAGTCCACAGCGGGTAGTCCGGCGCCGGTACCAGTACTTCGTCACCGTTGTTGAGCAAGGCTTGCATCGACATCACGATCAGTTCGGAGACGCCGTTGCCCAGGTAGATGTCTTCGATGCCGACACCTTCGACCTGCTTCTGCTGGTAGTACTGCATCACCGCCTTGCGAGCGCTGAACAGGCCCTTGGAGTCACTGTAGCCTTGTGCGGTCGGCAGGTTGCGGATCACGTCCTGGAGGATTTCGTCCGGCGCTTCGAAACCAAAGGGCGCCGGATTGCCGATGTTCAGCTTGAGGATGCGATGGCCTTCCTCTTCCAGGCGCTTGGCGTGCTTGAGCACTGGGCCGCGAATGTCATAGCAGACGTTGGCGAGCTTGTTCGATTTGCTGACCTGCATGGCGATGTGATCCTGAAAATGAACGATCCAGAAGGTAGGGACACTACCGTACTGTGAATCCTGCGCGGCCCGCACCCATAAATACGTTTGAATGCCGGTAGCGCGGGTGCCAGACTGGCGTTTTGAAGAGGCGCAATCATACGTGCCACCTGATCTACGGAAAAGATACAGATCAGGGTTTTTCAGTTGCCGAGGTGTACCGATGGAAAAGTTGCAGAAAACCCTTCAGGAATGGCAGGACATGCTCGACCCGGCGCAGTACCAGGTGTGCCGTCTCAAAGGCACCGAGCGCCCGTTCTCCGGAAAGTACAACGCCACCACTGCCGACGGCGTCTACCACTGTATTTGCTGCAACGAGCCGCTGTTCGACTCCAAGACCAAATTCGATGCTGGCTGCGGCTGGCCCAGCTTTTACGAGCCCATTGCCGACAGTGCGATGATCGAGATCCGTGACGTCAGCCACGGCATGATCCGAACCGAAGTCACCTGCGCCAAGTGCGACGCGCACCTGGGCCATGTGTTCCCGGACGGCCCGCCGCCGACCGGCCTGCGTTACTGCATCAATTCGGTCTGCCTGGACTTCGTACCACGCTAGTTGTAGTGAGCGGGCTTGTCCCGCGCTGGGGGGCGAAGCCGCCCTAAACGATCCGCCGCGTTATAACGGTTAGGCCGCGTTGTTTGGTTTTGGGGCGGCTTTGCCCCCCGCGCGGGACAAGCCCGCTCACTACAAGAGCGCGTTATTAAATTGCGTGCAATTGAATTGAGCGCTATGTTTGTCCTCTTTCCCCCCTTGTTACCGAGGCACTGCCATGAGCAACAACCTGCTGAGCATCCCTTGTACCACCATCAAAGGTGAGCAAAAGACCTTGGCCGACTTTTCCGGCAAGGCCATTCTGGTGGTCAACACGGCCAGCAAGTGCGGTTTCACCCCGCAGTACAAGGGGCTGGAGGCGCTCTGGCAGCAGTACAAGGATCAGGGCCTGGTGGTGCTGGGTTTTCCCTGCAACCAGTTCGGCAAGCAGGAGCCGGGTAACGAAGGCGCGATTTCCGAATTCTGTGAGCTGAACTTCGGTGTCAGCTTCCCGCTGTTCAAGAAGATCGACGTGAACGGCAGCGATGCCCACCCACTGTTTGTGCAGTTGAAAAAACAGGCGCCGGGCCTGCTGGGCTCCAAGGGCATCAAGTGGAATTTCACCAAGTTCCTGATCGGTCGCGACGGTCAAGTCGTCAAGCGCTTCGCCCCGACCACCAAGCCCCAGGACCTGACCCAAGAGATCGAAGCCCTGCTCAAATGACCGACCAGCCCAACATCTCCCTGGCCCTCGACGACCAGCTGTGTTTCAAGCTCTACGCCGCGTCCCGGGCGGTGACCCGTGCGTACAAGCCGATGCTGGACCAACTGGGCCTGACCTACCCGCAATACGTGGTGATGCTGGTGCTCTGGGAGTGGCATGACACGAGCCCGTCGCAACCCACCGTCAAGGCGTTGGGCGAACGCCTGATGCTCGACTCGGGCACATTGACGCCATTGCTTAAACGCCTGGAGCAGCTCGAATGGGTGCGCCGCCGCCGCAGTGCCAAGGATGAGCGGGAAGTGCACCTGAGCCTGAGTGAAGCCGGTGTGCAACTGCGCGACGAGACCCACCGCCTAAAGACCCGTTTGTTGTGCGACAGTGGTATCGACCTGAACCAGGCCGATGCCTTGCGCGCGGGCCTGGATCAGTTGCTCCGGCAGATCAAAGATTTGTCGCCTTCGGCACCCACAGATCCAGCAGCCCGTTAAGTTCTTCGCGACGGAACGGCTTGGCCAGGTAGTCGTTCATTCCCGCCGCCCGGCAACGCTCGCGTTCTTCGGACAGGGCGTTGGCGGTCAGGGCGACGATCGGCAGGTCCGGCCAGCGTCCACTGCGGCGAATCTGCCGACTGGCTTCGTAGCCATCCATCACCGGCATGTTGCAGTCCATCAACACCATGTCGAAAGGTTGTTCCTCAAGTCGTTTGAGCGCCTCGCCACCGTGCGCCGCCACAATCACTTCACACCCCAGCTTGCTGAGCATGCCCTTGGCCACCAGTTGGTTGACGGGATTGTCTTCCACCAACAGGATCCGCGCGCGGTGTGCCAGCGGGGCGGCTTCCATTTGGATCGGGTCGAGGATCAATTGGGCCTCGCTGCGCAAATTGCGTTGCAGAATCTGGTACAGCGCGTTGCGGCTCAGCGGTCGCGCCTGTTGCTGCAACGGCGCCAGTGCCGCCACCTCTTCGCTGGGCATGAAATTGCCATACGCCGTTACCAGCAGGATCGGTGCGGTGATGCTGGGGCGCAGGCTAAACAGGCACTGCGGGCAGTCGGTGATCAATAAGTCTGGCGTTTGCCCACTGACATCTTTGTCGCGCGGGTAACAGCGGGGCGTCAGTCCCCAGTGGGGGAGCAGGGTGGTGAGCAGCTCCGTCAGGCCGCTGTCTGCACTGGTAATGGCGATCACTTCGCCCTGAAGTGGCGTAAGCCGCACGGCGGGCAAGTGAGTCGGTAGCGGCAGATCGGCGCAGAACTGGCTGCCAAAGCCCACCTCAGAGCTGATGCTCAAGCGGCCGTTCATTGCCTCGCACAGGTTATGCGTCAGCGCCAGGCCCAGTCCTGTGCCACCGAACTGGCGGGTGATACCGGCGCCAGCCTGTGTGAACGGCTGGAAGATCTTCACCTGGGCTTCCTGCGCGATGCCGATGCCGGTATCGCACACTTCAATACGGACCCGGCCGTCCGCGCTGCTGAGGCGCACATCCACCCGACCGAAACGCGTGAACTTCAGGGCGTTGGACAACAGGTTGCTGACGATCTGTCGCACTCGGGTCGGGTCACCCAGCACCTGGGCTGGAAATTGCGGGTCGATCAGGCAGGTCAACTCGACACTCGGCGCGGCGTTCTGCGACAGCAGGTTGGCGGTGTCTTCCACTTGTGCGCCCAAGTCGAACGGGATGCGCTCCAGCTCCAGTTGACCAGCATCGAACTTGGACAGATCGAGGATATCGTTGAGCAACTCCACCAGCACCTTGCCCGAATCATGGGCGATGGACAGTTGCTGGCGTTGCTCGGCGTTGAGCGGGCTGTCCAGCGACAGGGCGATCATGCCCAACAGGCCGTTGAGCGGCGTGCGGATTTCATGGCTCATGTTCGCCAGGAACGCCGCCCGCGCCTGAGCCATGGCCAATGCATTTACCTTCGCCGCTTCCAGCTCATCGTTGGACTGGCTCAGGCGCTGGTTACTGGCTTTAAGTTCGAGCGTACGGGCAGAGACGATGTCTTCCAACTGTCCCAGGTACTCGGTCAGCCGGTCTTCGGCGTGACGCCGTTGCTGGATTTCTGTCTCCATGTTTTCGAACTGCTGGTTGGCGACGTTGACCAGTACGCCGATTTCGTCATGCTCGTGCCCGGGAGGGCAGTCCAGGCGCGCCTGTTTGCGATTGCTCAGTTCACGGATCACGCGCACCAAAGGCTGGGTGAGCATGACGTAGAACAGCGCTAGCAGGATGCCGGTCAGCAGCAGGCTGCGGGCGAATCCGTTGAGCAAGGTGATTTCGGCACGGTGCAGGAAGCGGCTGCCAAAGGCGTAGGTGTCCACGTCGAGGCGCAGTACGCCCAGGGATTCATTGGGCATATGGCTCAGGAACAGACGGTCTTCGAACTGCCGGTTGGCACCAAACAGGAAGTCACTGATGGGGCGGTAGGCGCTTTCCTTACGTGGCCGGTCGACATCCGCCAGTACCACGCCATTGTTGTCGATCAACCGTGCGTGAATGATCGCAGGGGAGCGCAACAGGCCAAGGGTCAACTCCTGGGCTAGTTCGGCGTCGATGTTGTAGGCGATGCGTGACGCCGGGTTGTGGCTGATTTCCAGCAGCGAAGCAATTTCACGGTTGATGGATGCGTCTTCGCTGGCATAATCAATGCCGATTTGGATCAGGCTGAGCAAGGTTCCCAAGACGAAACCGACCAGCACAGTCAATCTGGCTTGTTTATAAGACAAGCGGTGGGCGAACTTGATATCCATCGAGTGTTGAGCCACTTCACGTTTCCCTTCGCCCGGCAAGCATAGCTGAACATCCACAGGCTCTGGCTTTCCCGGCATGAATCGTTTTTTTATGCAGCCTTGTGCGGTCTGCCGCAGGGCTGCCAATACGCCATCTTTTGCAAGAACTTGCCAGAGGAATCATCGTGGATAGTCGATTGAATGCCTTTCTTGAACGGGCCGACGCAGTACTCGCACGCCTGGAACCCTTGTTGCCCGCGCCTCGTCAAGCCATCGACTGGGACCACTGCCTGGCTGCCCGTTGGCAGCGAGAAGGCCGTGCCGGCTTCCTGTTGCCGCTTGAAGTGAGCCTGGACATGCGCCTGTCCGACCTGATCGGCGTGGACAAGCAACGTGAGCAACTGGCTCGTAACACGCAGCAATTCCTTGATGGCCTGCCCGCCAACCATGCGCTGCTGTGGGGATCGCGCGGCACCGGTAAGTCGTCGATGGTGCGTGCCCTGCTGGCCCAGCACGCCAAGGCCGGTTTGCGCCTGATCGAAATCGAGCGTGATCACCTGGCCGATTTACCGCGTGTGGTCGAGCAACTGCTCAAGCTGCCGCAACGTTTTGTCTTGTTCTGCGATGACTTGTCGTTTGAAGCGGGCGAAGGCGACTACCGCGTGCTCAAAAGCGTGCTGGATGGCTCGCTGGAGCAGGCCCCGGAAAACGTCTTGCTGTATGCCACCTCCAACCGCCGCCACCTGGTGCCGGAAAACCAAAGCGACAACGACAATTGGAAGCGCGTGGATGGCGAGTTGCATCCCAGCGAAGCGGTGGAAGACAAGATTGCCTTGTCCGACCGTTTTGGTCTGTGGCTGTCGTTCTATCCGTTCACCCAGGAGCACTTCCTGGATGTGGTGGAGCACTGGATCGGTGAACTGGCGAACAAGGCCGGTTTGCAGTGGCAGCGCGATGAAGCCCTCGACATTCTTGCCGTGCGCTGGGCGACCGGGCGTGGCAACCGCAACGGTCGTTGCGCGTATCAATTCGCCCGTTACTGGGTGGGACTCAAATTGCTGGAGCGTCAACCATGATCGACCTACAACACGCCGGCACCGGCCTGGATGGCTATGCCATGCTCTGCGCGCAGCTGGAATCGCTGCTGGCCGACGAGCGCGACTTTATTGCCAACAGCGCGCAGTTCTCTGCGTTTCTGTTCAATCAGTTGGACGACCTGAACTGGGCTGGTTTCTACCTCAACCGCAATGAAGAGCTGGTATTGGGGCCGTTCCAGGGCCAGATCGCCTGCGTGCGCATTCCCTTCGGCCGTGGAGTGTGCGGCGCGGCTGCTGCATCGCGGCAGACCCAGCGGGTCGAAGATGTGCATGCCTTTCCCGGGCATATTGCCTGTGACAGCGCCTCTAACAGTGAACTGGTGGTACCGCTGGTCAAGGATGGCAAACTGGTGGGTGTGCTTGACCTCGATAGCCCGTCACTGGCCCGCTTTACCGCGCAGGACCAGGCGGGCATCGAACAGTTGGCGGCGATTTTCCTGCGCCTGACCAACTGCTGATTCGACTAAGGGGGGGCTAGCTCCCCTTTTTTGTTGTCCAGGTCTTGAAGCTGTACCTGCAGAGCGCGCTCCAGTTCCAGCATGAGTTTTTCCAGTGACTTCACCCCAGCCTCGATCAGAGGCCGGTCCTCGTCGCGGGTACAGGCTTGTTCCAGGGTCTCGCAGTGCGCAGCCAGTGAGCTCGCCTGAACGATACGGGCCGCGCCTTTTATTTTGTGGGCCTGTTCGATGATGTCCTGGGGGGATGCCTGCCTAGCCATCAGCCCGAGCAGTTCCAAGCGATCATGGCGGCTGCTGTTCAACAGTTCTTCCAGCAGGCGTCGGCTCATCTGTGCATCGCCGCCGGTAAGGGCCTCGAAATCGCGGAGGTCCAGAGCCAGGCTGGTAGGTTGCGGGGTGATTTGTCCCAGTTGCTGTTCCAATGCAGTGAGGCTGATGGGCTTGAACAGGCAATCGTTCATGCCTGCTTGTACGCAGCGGAGTTTTTCTTCGGGCTGAGCGTTGGCGGTAAAGCCCAGCACCATGCACGGTGTCAGTTGTTCACGCTGTTCATACTCGCGGATCGAGCGGCTCAATTCGTAGCCATTCATGATGGGCATGTTGCAGTCAGCTATGACCAAGTCGAAGTGTTCGTGACGCCATGCCAGGAACCCCGCCGCGCCGTGGTTGGCCGCAGTGAACTGGTGTCCCAGGTAAGCCAGTTGCTGGCACATCAACAGGCGGTTCGCCGGATGATCGTCCACGACTAACACATTCAATACCGGCGCGGCGACTTGTGCCACGGGCTTGATTTCCTCCACCGCGCGCATGGGTTGCAGTCGGGTCATTTTCAGGCTGATATGCACCTGGGTGCCCACCATTGGCACACTGCTCAAGCTCAATTGCCCGCCCATCATTGCGCACAAGCTACGGCAGATCACCAGCCCCAGGCCGGCACCACTCCTGGCCAAATGCCCGGAGTTATCAGCCTGGGCAAAGGGTTCAAACAGGCGCAACTGGTCATCCCGACTGATGCCTATGCCGGTGTCTTCCACTACCAGTTTCATTTCGATTTGCTGTGCCAGTTCGGTGGGCAATACTTCCACTTTGATTTTTACTTGGCCGCGCTCGGTGAACTTGATCGCGTTGCTGATCAGGTTGGACAACACCTGCTTGAAACGCAGCGGGTCGATCAGCACCTCGGTGTTGTCCAGGTCGGGCTGGAACTCCAGCAGCAAGCTGAGGGTTTTCTGGCGTGCCAGGCCGTCGAAAACACGGACCACCGACGCGATCACCTCCCGCAGGTTGACGCGTTCGGGTGCCAGGCTCAGACGGCCCGACTCAATGCGCGCGATGTCGAGAATGTCGCCGATCAGTTCCAGCAGGTCCTTCGCCGAGCTATAGGCCACCTCGATGGCCGGGCGATCGAGATGACCTTGGTCGGCCCGCTTCAGGGTCAGCTCCAGCATGCCGATCACCGCGTTCATCGGCGTACGGATTTCATGACTCATGGTCGCAAGGAACGTACTCTTGGCTCGGTTGGCTTCGTCGGCGCGCTCCTTGGCGGCGCGAATTTCGTCGAACAACTGGCGTCGTTCACTGATGTCGATCCAGCCACCGATGATGCCTTGGACTTCGCCGATGGAGTCGCGGTACGGCAGGATCCAGTGGTAGATCGTGAGTTTTTTTCCGCGAATATTCAGGGTCCGATCCAGGATCATCGGATTGCCTTCGGCCATCACGCGTTGGTAGTCGGCATGAAGTTTCGCCGCATCCGTTTCCACTACCGCGCTCATCTGGATCGCGCTTTTGCCGATCACCTCTTCGCGTTTCACATTGAAAACTTGCAGGTAGCTGTCGTTGCAGGTCTGCAGCAAGCCTTTGCGATCGCGTACGTAGATGGGGTGTGGCGTTTCATTGACCAGTGCGCGCATGAATTCAAACTGATCATTCAGGGCGCGCTCGGCCATCTTGCGGTGTTTGATCTGGCGGCGCATGTAGGCGTTCCAGGTCAGGGAAATCAGCAGCAGCAACCCGGTACCGATGATGATTTGGGTAATCAGTTGGTGGTAGTTGCGCCAATAACTGTCGGAGGCCGCGGTGTAGCCGCGCCAGCGGCTATTGATCACACCCAGCTCATCGGGGGCGATGCTCAGTAATGCCTTGTCCAAAATCGAGCTGAGTTCGGTGGCTCGACGTGAGGTGGCTAATGAAAAGATGGCGGGCATCGTGCCGACGCTGAAGCTGATTTGAATCTTGTCCAGGAACGTTGGGGAGGAGAGGAAATAGTTGGCGATGACCAATGTATTTACGGCGCCGTCGACGTGCCCTTGTACAAGCAGTTCAGCGGATTTGAAATTGTCGCCTGTTTCTACCAATTGAATAGTCGGAAAATTTTCTCGCAGAAACGTTGTCATGGGGCTGCCTTGCGTGACGGCCAGGCGCTTGCCTTGCATTTCCTTTAGGCTGGTCGGTGCGTGGTTGTCCTTGCGCGTCAACATCACATAGGAGTTTTCCAAGTAGGGACGACTGAAATTCAATCGAGCCTCCCGTTCTGTACTGGGTACGATGGCGCCAATGATGTCTGCCTTCCCGGCGTCGACCTGTTCGATCATCGTCTGAACAACGCGCTCGCGCTGAATCTCGAAGCGTAACCCCGTACGCAGGCGAACCAGTTCCAGCAGGTCGGCGGTGATGCCGCGAAAGTTGCCGTCCGCGTCGAAGAAGGTCAGCGGGGCGAAGGTTTCATTCACGATCACTTTGACCACCGGATGGTCTTTCAGCCAACGCTCCTCGCGTGGGCTCAGTTGCAACTTCTTGTCAGTCAGCAAGATATCGCTGCCAGCACTCCAGCGTTTGGCGATCGTTTCCCGTTCATTGGTGGGTACGGCCGTCAGCACGGCGTCGATGATGCCTATGAGGGTTGTTTGATGCCGGAGCATGGCAAAGCTGAAGCCGTACGCCTCGTGTTTGCCGAAGTTGGCCATTCGAATGTTTTTGAGGTAGCCCTTGTTGATCATGTAGTGAGTGGAAATGGTATCGCCGAGGAACACGTCTGCCTGGTCGAATGCCACGGCATTTAACGCATTTTGATAAGAGGGGTAGGCACGGATGATCGCTTCGGGGTAGAGCTTTTCCACTTCACTCATGGGCAAATAGTGATAGACCAGGGCCAGGCGCATCCCGGCCAGTCCGTCGCTGAGGCTGCGGGTTTCACCTTCACGGGTCACCAGTACGGGCTGGTCTACGGCATACGGCTTGGACAAGGTGAGGTTCTGGTTTTCTGCTTCAAAGCCGTTGGAGGAGCCCAGTAAATCAATTTCCCCCGCCTCAAGGGCATGGATGGCTGCCTCCCTTGAAGGATAGCGCAGTACTTTCACTGGCAATGCCAGAACTTTGGCCAGCAGACCAGCATAGTCGGCGGTAAGGCCCTCATAATCACGACCGCTGGAGGTGAGGTCAAAGGGAGGGTAGTCAGGTGAGGCAGTGCCCAGCACCAATTCGCGCTTGTTTTGCAGCCATTGGCGTTGTGTCTTGTCCAGATGGGTATCCAGTTGGACGGAGCCTGATCGGCTCAATAAGGTGAAATGTTCCGGGCCCGTTTGATGGTTCGCGAGCACGGCAGTGCTAAAGCACAAGCCGGCACTCAATGTAAACAGATAGTCCTTTATACGCCTGGGCATCCGCATTCTCACACTAGCGCGTTTCGTTTTGCCATCTCGATAAGTTCTACCAAGGATTTGGCTTGAAGTTTTTGCATGAGCCTCTTTTTATAAGTGCTGACGGTTTTGTTACTGAGGAACATGCCTTTGGCAATTTCCTTATTGGTGCGACCTTGTGCAAAAAGTTGCAAGACCATTAGTTCCCTGTCGTTGACGCTCTTGAACAGTTCAAGTTCCTGGGCTTCGACGCCGTCGACACCCCCCGCACTCAAGGCCTGGCTGGGGAAGTAGTTGTAGCCGGACAGCACCGCACGAATGGCGCTGAGCAGTTCGCTCAGGTCACCTTCCTTGCACACGTAGCCATCGGCACCCGAGCGCATGCAACGTGTGGCGAACAGGGTCGGGGACTGGGCTGTCAGTATCAGTGTTTTCATCGGCGTATTCATCGCGTTGAAACGGCATAGCACTTCGAGTCCATCCAATTTCGGAATACTGATATCCAGAATGATGAGATCAGGCAGACATTCGCGGACCATTTGTATGGCGTCGCATCCGTTATCCGTTTCACCCACCACTTTGTAGCCTTCGTGTTCTAGCAACATTCGAATCGCAAGCCGTATAACCGGGTGGTCATCAATAATAAAAACTGTGTTCATGATCATATTCCATGCAAGTGCAAATAAAGCGGGCACATTAGCTCAGAAGAAGAGGGGTGAGCATGAAGCTGAGGGGGAGTGGATATAAAACAGGAAATATCCTACATAAAAAAAGGTATAGGCCTACTGGTTGGTAAGGCTTTGGGAAGCGGCATATAAACAATTCGAAGCTGCGCAGGCTTAGGAGTGAGTAAAGGGAATTAACGACATTCCTTCAGGTGATTTTCCTGGCGTGTAACGTTTAAAGTCCTACATTTACGACCTAAGTAACGGCTTGATCAACGCTATAAGTGCATCTTTATTCAAAGGCTTCGATAAATAGCCCAGCAGGGGTAGTTCGCGTTTGAGCGCCTGGAATTCCAGGGTCACCAGCTCTTCGGTAGGCAGTCCGCTGAGAAGGATGGCGTAATTGATAAAGCGCCGGCGGCTGGCAATCTCAATCAATTCGAGACCGGGAAGATCAGGCAGGCATTGATCGCATAGGATGATGTCGAAAGGGGTTTCGGTCTGCGTCATCGAGCGGATCGCCTGTTCCGCATTTTCCGCAGGGGTCAGTTGGTCGAAGCCAAAGCTTCTGAGCAGACATTGGGTGGCCAGCAGTTGAAAGGGATGGTCCTCCACCAATAGGATGCTGAGGGGGTATCTGGGCATAGAGGGTACACAGTGAGTCAAACATCGATGAGGGGCGTGTAGGAGGCATACGCCCGGAACGTGCGTGATTATTCTTCGGCTAGGTGTGCGAATTCGATCAGGCCGCTCTGTTCCCACCGTAGGGAGATTCTTTTCAGGGAACAGGCAGCGTGACAGAGCAGGTAGTTATTGTGGGCTGGAGCGTCCGGTCATTTCTCGCGCCATCTCGGTGGCATAGCTGTCGGTCATCCCGGCGATAAAGTCGATCATGCGCAGGAACGAGGCGTGCAACGGCCATGCGGGGTTCGGTGCGTTATTGCCCAGCAAGTCGAGAATGCGCCGGTTCTTGAACGATGGCGTACGTCCGCCATGCTGCTCCAGGGCCGCCCCGCAGAAGGCGTTCAAGAGGATTTCCAGGGTGGTGTAGGCGCCGATTTCATGTAGCGTCTTGCGCTTGTCCTGGAAGATTTTCTTGCGGGCCATGTCCTTGGCATCCAGCACACAGCGTTTGGCAGGGCCGTGCATGTGCTCCACCAAGTCGCCAGGCAGTGAGCCGGCCAGCAGGGCATCCTGCTGCTCGACAAAGGCCCGGGCTGCGGCGTTGGTCAAGTGCTCGATAGCCTTGCCACGTAGAATCGCCAGCTTGCGCCGCCGAGAGTCCTGGGAGCCGAGCTGTCGATAGGTCTGTGGCAAGTCGTCGCCGACCAGGTCAAGCAGCAGCGACTCTACTTCGGCGTACTCCAAAAGGTCCATTTCCAGGCCATCTTCCAGATCGATCAAGGCGTAGCAGATGTCATCCGCGGCCTCCATCAGATACACCAGCGGATGGCGGGCCCAACGCTGTTCTTCCAGTTGCGGCAGACCAAGTTTGTGGGCGATCTGCTCAAGAATCGGCAGCTCACTCTGGTAGCAGCCGAACTTGTGTTTCTTGTAGCCCAGCGAATCAGCGTGGCGCGCTGTCCAGGGGTATTTCAGGTAAGTGCCCAAGGTGGCGTAGGTCAACCGCGTGCCGCCGTCAAACTGGTGGTACTCCAGCTGGGTCAGCACGCGGAAACCCTGGGCATTGCCTTCGAAGTTGAGGAAGTCATTGCGTTCAGCGGTGCTCATGTCGTCCAGCCAGCCGCGCCCTGCCGCCTGTTGGAACCAGTGGCGAATCGCGTCTTCGCCGGAGTGCCCGAACGGTGGGTTGCCGATGTCATGGGCCAGGCAAGCCGATTGCACCACCATGCCCAGGTCGCTCGGGTCGCACCAGTCGGGCAGGGCGTCGCGCAGGGTTTCACCCACGCGCATGCCGAGGGAGCGGCCCACGCAGCTGACTTCCAGGGAGTGGGTCAGGCGCGTATGGATATGGTCGTTGCTGGACACCGGGTGCACTTGGGTCTTGCGGCCCAGGCGGCGAAACGCGCCGGAGAAAATGATGCGGTCATGGTCTTTGTGAAAGGGGCTGCGGCCCAGTTCTTCCGGGCTGTGCAGGGGCTTTCCAAGGCGTTCGCGGGTAAGCAGGGTGGGCCAATCCAAGGCGAGTACTCTCCGTGCGGTGAATGACCCCCCCAGCTTCCCGGTTCAGCGCGGCCTGGGCAAGCGAAAATCTACAGCCCGGCGGCGTCGATATCGATTAACAGCAAGCGCTGACCGTTATCGAAGAATTGTCCGGCGGTGAGGCAGTACTGATTGCTCGTTGCGTCGCGGTAGGTCGACGACAGGGTCAGGCGTCGCTCTTCCCAGCCCTCGGCGAGCAGGTGATAGAAGTATGGGCGCCATGACCAGTTGTGCCCCAGGTAGCGGCTGTCGGCCTGCCAGGCATCCTGGCGCCACTCGAAGTTGGGGGTCAGTTGGGTGCCATGGGGGTCGCATTGGTAAAACCGCAGCAGCCAGGGAAAGGCCGGCAGTTGGGGTAACTGGCTCAGTGGTGCCTGAGCCTGGGCCCAGGCTTGCAGGATGTTCATCAGCTCGGCCAATTGTTCCCGCAAGTGCATGACTCGCCCTCGCTCCGCCAGTTTTTGCTGGACGTATTCGCCGCGCAGTTCGGCAAAGCGTGGCACGAAAGCGTCGGCGGCGAACCAATCCAGCTGCGCCTGTGCAAACAGATAACCCTGTACATAACGCGAGCCGCACTCCAGGGCAAAGCTCAACTGCGCTTCGGTTTCCACGCCTTCGGCGATGATCCAGCAGCCCGTCTTCTCGGCCATCTGTGCCAGCGCTCGTACCACCTCACTGCTCGGCCCGCCCCGCGCAGCTTCCTGGAACAGGCGCATGTCCAGCTTGAGAATGTCCGGCTGCAACGCCAGCACTCGGTCCAACTGGGAATAACCTGCGCCGAAGTCATCGATGGCGATACGCGCGCCGGCCTCACGGTAACGCGCCACTACATCCGCCAAACGCCGGATATCGCCGCCCAGTTCGGTGATCTCGAACACGATGCGCCGCGGGTCCACCCCGTGGTTGTGAATCTGCTTGAGGCTCGGCAGTGCCTGGCCCGGGCGCAGCCGGTTGATCCAGCGCGGTGAGATGTTCAGGCTCAGGAACCAATCTTCGGGAGCTTCATGCAAGCGGCTCAAGGCGTTGTCGCGAATCTGCCGGTCGAGGCGGCGCAAGGTCACACTTGGGGTCCGTGGGTCGGCGAACAATGGGCCTACAGACTGCAAGCGGCCGTCAGCCTGGCGCAGGCGGCCGAGAGCCTCGACGCCGGCGATACGGCCAGTGGCCGTGTCGATAAACGGCTGGAAGCAGGCGAGCGGTTGCCCGTCGATCACAGGGCCTCCTTAAGAGAGGTGGCGAAAAAAAGGCCCGGCCTCAAAACAAGGGCCGGGCCGATTCTGTTAGCAAGAATGCAGCCAGTCAGGCTCAACTTTTGCGCGACGTACCCTGCATGGCCAATTTGATCAGCGGGATTAGGCCGGCACCGAGCCGTACCAGGCGGGTCAGGCTGCTGATACTGCCGCCCTTGGCGCCCTTGCCGGTAAAAAAGCCCATCAGGGTGACCGCGGCCACGCCCCACAGCGGCGCGTGCTTGATGCCCAGGCTGTCCTGCCAGTTTTGACCCAGGTTGCGCACCTTGGTCAGCGGCACCAGCAGTTGCTGAGACTCGTGGCGGATCTCTTGACGGTGCATTTCCATGCGCAGGCGGATGAGCGCCTTGCGCATTTCCCGCCGTGACGTGTTTTTCGGCATCTCAGTCAGGCTCATGGCAGCAGGCGCTCCCGGTCATTGGCCAGCTCTTCGAGAGTGGCGTGGAACGGCGTGGATTCATCGAATACCGCCGCTTTCAAACGCACTCCGCAAAACGCTGCGGCCAGGGTGTAGAACACGCAGAGGCAAATGATCCCCGTAAGACGGTAGCCGGTGTCCCACACCAGGATCATTACCAAGGTCGACAACCCCACCAGCAGCAACAGCGCAAACACCAGCGCCAGGCCGGCGAACAGCAACAGGCTGACGGTGCGTGCCTTCTGTTCCTGCAGTTCGATGCCAAACAGTTCGACGTGGCTGTGCAGCAAGCCCAGCACGGCTGCGCCCAGACGCCTTGAGGTTGTGCCCGTAGACGAGCCGGTTTCGCCGATAGACATAGGGTTAGCGCCTTGTAGCCAGCAGGCCGATCAAAAAGCCCACGCCGGCGGCGATACCCACCGACTGCCAGGGGTTGGCCTGCACGTAGTCTTCGGTGGCGGTGACGGCCGCTTGGCCGCGTTCGCGCAGGGAGTCTTCGGTCAGTTGCAGGGTTTCACGGGCCTTTAGCAGGCTGTCATGGATCTTGGTCCGCAGCTCGTCGGCCTGGTCCCCGGCCAACACCTTGGTGTCATCCAGCAGTTTTTCGGTGTCACTGACCAGGGTTTGAAAATCCGCCAGCAGTATTTCTTGAGCAGTCTTTGCAGTTCTTCTGGCCATGGTTATCTCCGTGATTGGCTGATCTTTACATTTGTTTTCGAGTCACCGGCATCGGTGAAGGTTCAGTGCAATTGTCTGGTACAGCTTTTGCTTTGCCTTGGTGCGCGTGCCCTGAGGGATGCGCTGAATCCGGGCGGTCGGGCAGGAAGCCTTTAAAAACCTTACCCCAAATAACTGAAATTCGCGGAAAAACCCTATCGGCAACAGCCTTTTGTGTTGATCGCTGCGCTAAAGCGGTTCACGCCCACTGCAGAGGGGTGGGACCGGTGGTGCCAAATTAGTGCGCGAAACCCTGGCTTGAACCGCTTTGGTGCTTTTTGCCTTTATTGCAGGCCTGCCAACCTCCATGGAAAATTTGCAAAGTGCAGTGGACACCCTCGTCCACAGCTCCAATACCCTGTTTATCTTGATCGGTGCGGTCATGGTCCTGGCCATGCACGCCGGTTTCGCGTTCCTGGAAGTCGGCACCGTGCGCCAGAAGAACCAGGTCAACGCACTGTCGAAGATCCTCAGCGACTTCGCCATCTCCACCTTGGCCTATTTCTTTATAGGCTATTGGATCTCCTACGGCGTCAGCTTCATGCAACCGGCGGCAGTGATCAGCGCCGATCATGGCTATGGCCTGGTGAAGTTTTTCTTTCTGCTGACCTTTGCAGCGGCGATCCCGGCGATCATCTCCGGCGGCATCGCCGAGCGTGCACGTTTTGTTCCGCAGTTGTGCGCTACCGCGTTGATCGTAGCGTTTATCTACCCGTTTTTCGAAGGCATGGTGTGGAACGGTAATTTCGGCTTGCAAGCCTGGTTGCTGGCGACGTTCGGCGCCAGCTTCCATGACTTCGCCGGTTCCGTGGTGGTGCACGCCATGGGCGGTTGGCTGGCGCTGGCGGCGGTGCTGTTGCTGGGCCCGCGCAACGGGCGCTACCGCGAAGGGCGGCTGGTAGCGTTTGCGCCGTCGAGCATCCCGTTCCTGGCCTTGGGGTCGTGGATTCTGATTGTCGGCTGGTTTGGTTTTAACGTAATGAGCGCGCAAACCCTGAACGGCGTCAGTGGTCTGGTGGCGGTCAATTCGCTGATGGCGATGGTCGGTGGCACGGTTGCGGCGCTGATCATCGGTCGTAATGACCCTGGCTTCCTGCACAACGGCCCATTGGCCGGGCTGGTTGCGATTTGCGCCGGCTCTGACCTGATGCACCCAGTGGGCGCGCTGGTCACGGGCGCCGTTGCCGGTGCTTTGTTTGTATGGTGCTTTATCGCAGCCCAGGACCGCTGGAAGATCGATGACGTGCTCGGCGTGTGGCCTTTGCACGGCCTGTGCGGCGTGTGGGGCGGCATTGCCTGCGGGATCTTCGGCCAGACCGCGCTGGGCGGCCTGGGCGGCGTCAGCTTGATCAGCCAGTTGATCGGCACAGGCCTGGGCGTGGTAGTGGCGCTGGGCGGCGGCCTGTTGGTGTACGGCGTGATCAAGCGCGTGCACGGGCTTCGCCTGAGCCAGGAGGAGGAGTATTACGGCGCAGACCTGTCGATCCACAAGATCGGCGCGGTCAGTCAGGATTGACCGGCGGCTCTGCCTGTGGGTAAAAACCGTGCAGCAGGCGGTAGCGGTTGTGCCGTACTTCGTCGACGCGCGCCTGCACCTGTTGCTCCGGCAGGCCCAGCAGGACTAGTGCGTGGGAGGCGAGCATCAGGCTCGACTCCAGCAGCTCGGGCACCACTTCGCTGGCGCCCGCCGCTTTCAACTCAGCCAATTGGCTGTCATCGCGGGTACGCACCAGGATCGGCACCTCAGGGTTGATCCTTCGCGCCTCCTTCAACACCACCAGCGCCACATCGGTGTTGTCCACGGCGATCACCACTAACCGCGCGCGCTCAAGGCCGACCGCACTGAGCAGCGCACCGCGACGGCAGTCACCGTAATGCACGCTGCTCTCCTCGGTGGCAGCTTCCTGCACCCGTTCCGGGTCGTCATCCAGTGCGATAAACGCCTGTTGCTCGCGGCGCAGAAAACGCCCGATGGATTGCCCGACACGGCCGTAGCCGCAGATCACTGCGTGCCCCCGCAGTTCGGCGTTGAGTGCGGTGATTTCATCCAGTTGCACCTGCTGATTGGGCTTGCGGTGCAGGCGCAGGGCGATGCCCGGTGCGGCGCGCAGCAGCAACGGTGTGAGCAACATCGAGCAAAAGGTAGCGGCGAGCAGCAAGCCGTTGAACTCGTCCGGGATCAGCCGGCTCTGTTGCATCTGCGCCATCAGCGCAAAGCAGAACTCGCCGCCCTGGGCCAGGGCCAAACCGCTGCGCCAGGCGGTTTCGCTGTCGCTGCCGCGCCACTTGACCAGCGCGGCCACCACGCAGCCTTTGACCAGCATCAAGGTGAGGGTCAGGCCGAGAATCAACAGGCTGTGGCTGACGAACAGTTGCAGGTCGATGAGCATGCCGATGCTGACGAAAAACAGCCCCAGCAGAATGTCGCGAAACGGGCGAATGTCCGCCTCGATCTGATGCCGGTAATGACTTTCTCCCAACAGCATGCCGGCCAGGAAGGCGCCGAGGGCAGGGGACAGTCCCAGCAGGTGTGTGAGCCACGCAGTCAGCAAAACAATCACCAATGCCAGCAGCACAAACAGCTCGGCCGAATGGGATGCCGCCACTTCATGAAACAAGCGCGGCAACAACCAGCGGCTGGCAAACAACAGGCCGACAAACAGCACCACGGTTTTGCCCAGGGTCAGCGGCAGCGCCCAATACCAGGCCTGATCGCCCGTGCCGGCAAATACCGGTACCAGCGTCAGCAGCAACACGGCCACCACATCCTGGAACAGCAGCACGCCAATCGCATTCTGGCCATGGCTGCTGAAAATCTCGCCGAGGCTGGTCAGCTCCTTGCTGACGATGGCGGTGGAGGACAACGCCAGTCCCGCGCCCAGCAGCAAGGCGATGCCTGGCGCCACCCCCAGGATCATCAACAGCACGCCCAGCAGCACCCCGCAGCCCAGCACCTGCAGGCTGCCCAGGCCAAACACCACGCGGCGCAGGGCGAGCATCTTGGTCAGGGAGAACTCCAGACCCAGGGAGAACAGCAGGAACACCACGCCCAGTTCGGCGAGGTCGGGCAATTCTTCGCTGTCATTTACCCAATCGAGGGCGGTGGGCCCCACGGCCAGGCCGACGCACAGGTAGCCGAGCACAGGCGGCAATTGCAGCCGGCGAAACAGCGCAATCACCACCAGGGATGACGCCAGAATGATCAGCAGGTTGGCAAACACACGCATCTCCATTGCAGGGGGCAGACAAAAAGCCGCGAGAATCGCTGAATCAGTTATAGGCCATGGTGATCTGGGTCAGGATTATTGTGGGGCCTGCACGGGGCGAGACTGTTCCTCGCTACAGCCAGCTCCCTCGCCACGGGTTTTCGTTGGGCTTAGAATAATGGCCTACTTTCCATCAGGTCACTTTGTCATGCCTCCTGAATGCCAGTTGTTTACCACTTTGGGCTGCCATTTATGTGAACTCGCCGAGGAAGAAATCATGCCGTTGGTCGAACACGGCTTGTTGGTTGAGTTGGTAGATATCGCCGATTCGGAGGCCCTGTTCGAGGCCTACGGCCTGCGGATCCCGGTGCTTCGCCGGGTCGATACCGGCGCCGAATTGGGCTGGCCGTTCGACACCGAACAAGTGGTGTCCTTCCTGCTCTGACGTTTGCGTGATGGCGGGTTTCCAAATATTACGTTACTGTATGTTTGTACAGCGATTGAATAGAGGGAACGCCCGTGGTGAATGTTGAACAACTCAAAAGCAGCGTCAATCGCATGTCCGCCGATGTCGTGCGCGACGCGGTGAACGAGCTGCGCCTTGATGGCCTGGTCACGGAAGGCAAGACGCCCTTTAACAAAGTGCACTTCAATACCTGCTTTGCGGAGATCGAGGCGCTGTTCCAGCGCGCCGGTTACCACAAGCAGCTGGATGTGGTGGGTTACCAGGGCTTGTTGTACGCGTTGTACGACCCTGGCCGCTGGGAAGCGGTGGACGTGCTGCGCTGGCTCAAGGAATTCACCGAGGCCGCCAGTGCTTCGCCGGTATTGCGGGCGCAATTGGCCAAGGCCTGAACCATGCGGGATAATGCCCGCCGGTTTTCTCCAGGCTTTACGCATGTCCACTTCCGTTTTTATCGCCTCCGAGCATCAAGCCAGCACCTTGTACCTGCCACCAGGCCCGTGGGCGACGGTGCTCGATTGCCTGTGCGATCACTTTCCGGCGATCAGTCGTGAGCATTGGCTGGACCGCGTTGCCCGTGGCCGTGTGCTGGACATCAACGGCAACCCCATCAGCCTCGGCCTGGTCTACAAGGAAGGCCTGTGCATCTATTACTTTCGCGAAGTGCCGAACGAAAAAGTGATTCCGGTGCAGGAAACCATCCTGTATGCCGATGAACACCTGGTGGTCGCCGACAAACCGCATTTCCTGCCCGTGACGCCTGCCGGTGAATACGTGGAGCAAACCCTGTTGCGCCGCCTGATCCGCCGCCTGGACAACCCTGCGCTGGTGCCGTTGCACCGCATCGACCGGCATACGGCGGGGCTGGTGTTGTTCTCGGCCAATCCGGCAAGCCGTTCGGCGTATCAGCAGTTGTTTCCTACGCGCAAGATCGACAAATTCTACGAAGCCATCGCTCCGGCCCTACCGGGCCTGACGTTTCCATTGGTGCACAAAAGTCGCCTGGTGGATGGCGAGCCGTTCTTTCGCATGCAGGAAGGCGCTGGCGCCAGCAACACCGAAACGGCGGTAGAGGTGCGTGAGAAAAAGGGCGAGCTGTGGCGCTATGGCCTGTTCCCGGTGACTGGCAAGAAACACCAGTTGCGGGTGCATATGACGGCGTTGGGGGCGAGTATCTGCAACGACCCGTTTTATCCCGACGTGATCAAGGATGCCGTGGACGACTACGCCAACCCGCTAAAATTGCTGGCCCAGGGCGTGCGCTTCGTCGATCCGGTCAGCGGTGAGGAGCGCAGTTTCCGCAGTGCAATCACGCTCGACTGGTAAACCCCGCAAACGACAAGGCCCGCGCGAGGCAGGCCTTGGTGGCAAACGCTAAGACTTACAGGTCTTTAACGGTGCGGACCTGATCCTTGTTGATACGGGTCTGCTTGCCGTCCAGTTGTTCGAACTCGTAGAAGCCCGAATCCTTGTCGAATTTAGGGGTGTCGACGGCCTGGATTTCGCGACCGTCATTCAGGGTGATCACTGTAGGCGAGGCGCAACCGGCGAGGGTGGCGAGGCCCAGTGCAAGCATGAGAGCGGCGATGGTCCGTTGAGTCATGGTGTTGTCTCCGAAAGAATTCTTTTGAAATGCTGACCTTGTGACGCGCGAGGCGCCGACAAAGTTCCGGGTGCGAGGTTCATTCTGACACGCCCGGCCTGGGGAGTAACAGCTCGGGTGTGTTCAGGTTGGCCAGTCGCGGGTCATCCGCCGAACACGTAAGGCCTACGCTGCCCAGTTGCAGGAAGATCTTGCGCGGGCTGCGCTCGCCAGCGCTCCAGGCCTGTTCCACTGCGTCTCTCAGGGCGGTGGGGAGGATGCAAATCAGCGGCTCCCAGAACTCGCCGTGGCGCACCATCACCGGCAACTGCGGGTTGCGTTGCGCGGTCTTACGCAGCTCGGCCAGCAGTCCGGCATCGATGTTGGGTACATCGCACGGCAGGATCAGCAGGTGCCCATGGCGTGCAGCGGCAAGTCCCGCACGGATACCGGCGAGTGGGCCGGGAAAGTCCGGGCTGTCGTCGCTCACCAGTTGGTCGGCATAAGCGGCGTAGTGCTCATGATTGCGGTTGCACGAAATGATCAGGTCATCCGTGAGTGGCCGGGTTAGACGCTGCAAGTGGGCGATCAGGGGCTCGCCCTGCCAGTGCAGCAGGCCTTTGTCCTGGCCGCCCATGCGTTGGCCGCGACCACCGGCCAGCAGCAGGATTGAACAGGGCTGGGGCGAAGAATCGAAGGGCATGGCGGTTCCGCTGCGGCAGGCAAATAGGGCCCTGTGATATAACACCGGCCTGTTTCTTCGACAACCGGACCGTGCCATGAAAGCCAAGGCTGATGCGCCCTTCGTACCCCTGAATATCGCTGTATTGACCGTCAGCGACACCCGCACCCTGGACACCGATACCTCGGGCCAGGTCTTCGTCGACCGCCTCACCGCTGCCGGCCACAACCTGGCCGAGCGCGTGTTGCTCAAGGACGACCTCTACAAGATTCGCGCCCAAGTCGCCCACTGGATCGCCGAAGACGTGGTGCAGGTGGTGCTGATCACCGGCGGCACCGGCTTCACCGGTCGTGACAGCACGCCGGAAGCCGTGAGTTGCCTGCTGGACAAGCAAGTCGACGGTTTCGGCGAACTGTTCCGCCAGATCTCCGTGGCCGATATCGGCACGTCCACCGTGCAATCCCGCGCCCTGGCTGGCTTGGCGAACGGCACGCTGGTGTGCTGCCTGCCGGGTTCCACCAATGCGGTGCGCACCGGTTGGGACGGCATCCTCGCCGAGCAGTTGGACAACCGCCACCGCCCGTGCAACTTCGTGCCGCACTTGAAACAGGCGCAACCCTGTGAATCCCGTGGGTAAGCCCGGCAAGACCGGTGCGTTGATCCCGGTAGAGCAGGCGTTGCAACAGTTGCTGGACATGGCCGCCGCCGCGCCGATCCGCGATCAGCACGCCTTGCCCTTGGCTGATTGCGATGGCCGCGTGTTGGCGCAAGATTTGGTGTCCACCCTCGACCTGCCGCCCTGGCCTAACAGCGCCATGGACGGTTACGCCCTGCGCGTGGCGGACTGGAGCGGTGAGCCGCTGGTGGTCAGCCAGCGCATCTTCGCCGGGCAGGCGCCGCAGCCCTTGGCCGCCGGTACCTGTGCGCGCATCTTCACCGGTGCGCCGGTCCCCGAAGGCGCCGACTGTGTGGAAATGCAGGAAAACGCCGTGGTCCACGCCGACGAGCGTGTGAGCTTCACCGAGCCATTGCACGTCGACCAGAACATCCGCCCTCAAGGCCAGGAAACCACCGTCGGCGAGTTGGTGCTCACGGCCGGCACGCGCCTGGGCCCGATTGAACTCGGCCTTGCCGCCTCCCTCGGCCACGACCGCCTGGATGTCATACGCCGCCCGCGTGTGGCGGTGCTGTCCACCGGTGACGAGCTGATCGAACCGGGCCTGCCGCTGGGTCCCGGCCAAATCTACAACAGCAACCGTCGCGTGTTGTGCTCCTGGCTTGAACGCATGGGCTGCGAAGTGATCGACGCCGGCATCTTGCCCGATGACCTGGAGCAGACCCGCACTCGCCTGGGGGACCTGGGCAGTGTCGACCTGATCTTGTCTACGGGCGGTGTGTCGGTGGGCGAGGCGGACTTCCTTGGTATTGCCCTGCGCGAAGAAGGCGAGCTGGCGCTGTGGAAACTCGCGATCAAACCCGGCAAGCCGCTGACCTTTGGGCATTTTCGCGGTGTGCCGGTGATCGGCCTGCCGGGCAACCCGGCCTCGACGCTGGTGACCTTTGCGCTGCTGGCGCGGCCCTATCTGCTGCGTCGCCAAGGTGTGACGGACGTCGAGCCGTTGCGTTTCGAAGTGCCGGTGGGGTTCGAATGGCCCAAGCCGGGCAACCGCCGCGAATACCTGCGTGGGCGTATCGAGCAGGGCAAGGCGATCATCTACCGCAACCAAAGCTCCGGCGTGCTGCGCAGTGCAGCGTGGGCGGAAGGGTTTGTGGAGGTGTTGGAAGGCACGACGTTGGGGGTTGGCGACCGAGTCAACTTCATCCCGCTAAATGAGGTATTGAACTAAGCACAAATCCCCTGTGGGAGCTGGCTTGCCTGCGATAGCTTTTTAACAGTCATCCATGTGTTGACTGACACACCGCTATCGCAGGCAAGCCAGCTCCCACATTTGGATTTGTGTTTGGCATGGACTGCTCAGTAATCGTCCCCACGCGCCGTCACGTCCCGCTCCACCGGCCCCGCATCCGGGTCATACCCCACCGGGAATTTGCCCTTCAGTGTCCAGGCAAACGCAATGATCTCCGCCACCGTGCGGTACAGCTCTTCGGGAATGCTGTCCCCCAGTTCCATGCGCGCCAGCAGCTTCACCAACTCGGCATTCTCATAGATCGGCACCTCATTTTCCCGTGCCAGTTTCAGGATCGCCTCGGCCAGCGCGTCGTCGCCCTTGGCCGTTAGCGTGGGCGCTTGCTGGCCGTCGTACTTGAGGGCAATCGCCTGGCGTGGCGGGGTTGGGTTCTTCATGCGGTTTCATCCACCCAGCGTTGCTCCAGTCCGGTTTTTGGCCCGCGTGGCGGGGTGCCGAGGTGGCAGTCGAGGTCGCCGACGTTGATACCCGAGGTCACCAAGCGTTCCCGCAAGTTGCCCAAGTGGCTTTCGATCAGACTCGCGGTGAATGCGCGCGTCGCCCACAGCTGGCTCGACAACTTGCCCTGGCTCAACTGTGCCTGGACCTGCAACGGCCCCAGCGGCTCCATGTCGAAGGCCAGTTCGACGCGCCAGAGCATTTGCTTGGGGTCTTTACGGTCCTTGCGTTCGGGCTGGTCTTTGTCCGGCGCCGGCTCCTCGCGTTGAAACTTGACCTGCAGCGGCACGATGTCTTGCAACGTACGCATGGGGATTTCCAGCTGCCAGGTGGTTTGCAGGCGACCGTCGGCGGTGGTGCTAGTCTGTTCCAGGCTCGACAGCTGGTGGCTTTGCAGGCGCGAGATGGCACCGGCGGCCAGGCGCAGCAGGTTTTCCAGGTCACCTTCGCCCTCGAGTTTCGCCATTAGCCGTTCAGGCAGCGGGAAGCCAGCAGGTGCCTGGCGGGCGCTGACCTGGCCAAGGGTGTTCAACGGGCTGCGCACAAAGTTGGGCAGCACCTGGGCCAGGGTATTGGCGGCCAGGATCGCATTCAGGTTGGTACTGGTGGGTAGGGCGGGCAGCAAGTCGGCGACCAGGCGCAGCAGGGCGCCTTTCATATCCAGCGGCGGAACCCCAGGGTTTTGCCCGGCGAGCAGCTTGGCCTCGAGAAACGCGCCGCTGTTCTGCACCACCTGCGCCAATACCTTGGGGTTGCTGACTTGCGCCAGGTCGGGCAGGGCGGCGAGCAAGCGGTCGGCGGCTGCGCGCAGGTCGGCCGACGTGCTGTCGCCACGTGGCAGGTTTTGCAAGGCGGTGAACACCGCGTCCAGGGAGCCTTGGCGGCTTTGCTGGGTGGCGAGTTGCTGGGTGACGGCCAGTTGATCCTTGAGCCCGCTCAGCGGCACAAAATTCAGGGTTTGCGCGTTTTGCACCACGGCGCTGAGCAAACTGCCCACCCGCAACGGTTGTGGGCTTTCCACGGTCAGGGTTGCGCCCGCCAAGGCGTTGTTGAGCACCGTCACCAACGAGCGGTAGATCGCCGGTTGCGCCGTGCCCTGGGGCAGCATCTGGGTGGTCAGTACCTTGGCCTGCAGCAACGTGCCCACCGGCATCTGGGTGGTGTCGATACGGGTGAGGGCGGCCACATTGGCGCTCAAGGCTTGCTGCAGGGTGAGTGTGAGGTTGCCCGCAGGCGTTTGGCTCACTGCCACATTGCTGCCCAGTGGCAAGGGTTGCGCGCTGCTGGCCTGCACCAACGTCTGACGGCCGCCGTCTAGGGTCAACTTGAGCAACAGCTGAAAGGCTTCACCGCCTTGTTTCAGGGCGATCACTTCGGCGTTCGCGGTTTTCCCCGGCTCGATCAGGCCGATTTGCGGCTCCAGCAGTTTCAGCAATTCACCGGTCGGGGGCAGCGGGGCAGGCCCGGCCGCCGGAGCGGGTGGAAGCGTAGGAAGGTTGATCTCACCGGTCATCGCGCGCGTCGTCTCGAAGGAAATTGCCCTCTTTAGAGTAGGGCATCGCATGTATAATGCCGCCCGTCTGCAAAGAGAGCGCTAAAAACAACACAACTATTTGATCCAGCTCTCTAAAATCGGTCGCCAAAGCCGTTATTGTGCATTTCTCTTTAACGGCCGCTGCACCGTCGACTTGAACCGTAAAGGCCCGCGATCTTTTGACCAGCCCTCTTCTTGAAGCCGTAGCGCTCTCCTGTGAACGCGACCTGCGCCTGCTGTTCGAACACCTCGAACTGCGGCTGGCGGGCGGCGACATGGTGCAGGTCAGCGGCCCCAACGGCAGCGGCAAGACCAGTTTGCTGCGCCTGCTGGCCGGGTTGATGCAGCCGACGGCCGGTGAGGTTCGACTCAACGGCAAGCCGCTGAACGAACAACGTACCGAACTGGCGCGCAACCTGGTGTGGATCGGCCACGCCGCCGGCATCAAGGACGTGCTCACCGCCGAAGAAAACCTCAGCTGGCTCAGCGCCCTGCATCATCCGGCTTCCCGTGACGCCATCTGGCAGGCCCTGGCGGCCGTGGGCCTCAAGGGTTTCGAAGACGTTCCCTGCCACACCCTGTCCGCTGGCCAGCAGCGCCGCGTGGCATTGGCCCGTTTGTATTTGCCGGGCCCGCCGTTGTGGATACTTGATGAGCCGTTCACTGCCCTCGATAAACAAGGCGTCGCCCAGTTGGAAGAGCACCTGGCCCAGCACTGCGAGCGGGGCGGCCTGGTCGTGCTGACCACCCATCACACGCTCAATCGCACGCCCGTCGGCTACCGCGACCTTGATTTAGGCCGGTGGTCAGCATGAGTGTGTTCGCCCTGCTGGTCGCCCGCGAAGCGCGGCTGTTGTGCCGTCGCCCGGCGGAGTTGGCCAACCCGCTGGTGTTCTTCGCCATCGTCATCGCGTTGTTCCCGTTGGCGGTCGGTCCCGAGACTAAACTGTTGCAAACCTTGTCTCCGGGACTGGTGTGGGTCGCCGCACTTTTATCGGTTCTGCTCTCGCTGGACGGGCTGTTTCGCAGTGATTTCGAAGACGGTTCCCTGGAACAGTGGGTCCTTTCGTCGCACCCCCTGCCACTACTGGTACTGGCCAAGGTACTGGCACACTGGGCTTTTTCCGGCTTGGCGCTAGTCTTGCTCTCGCCGCTGCTGGCGATGATGTTGGGCCTGCCCACCGAATGCCTGCCGATCCTGCTGCTGAGCCTGTTGCTCGGTACGCCGGTGCTCAGTTTGTTGGGCGCAGTGGGGGCGGCGTTGACGGTAGGCTTGAAGCGTGGGGGCCTGTTACTGGCCCTGTTGATTCTGCCTTTGTATATCCCGGTATTGATCCTGGGCAGCGGTGCATTGCAAGCCGCGCTCATGGGCATGCCGGCGACCGGTTACCTCTTGTGGCTTGGTAGCCTGACCGCCCTGGCGGTAACCCTGACACCCTTTGCTATAGCGGCCGGCCTGAAGATCAGCGTCGGCGAATAATGAGGTCTGGCCACGCACTGTTGGCCAGTAAAGACCCTAAGCTGCTTGCACTGACAAGCAGCACCCGTGATGGAAACAGCAATGAACTGGACCTGGTTTCACAAGCTCGGCTCGCCCAAATGGTTCTACGGCATCAGTGGCAAACTGCTGCCGTGGTTGAGCGTCGCCGCCGTATTGCTGATCGGCATCGGCCTGGTCTGGGGCCTGGCCTTCGCGCCGCCGGACTACCAGCAAGGCAACAGCTTTCGCATCATCTATATCCACGTGCCCGCCGCGATGCTGGCCCAGTCCTGCTACGTGATGTTGGCCGTGTGCGGCATTGTCGGCCTGGTGTGGAAGATGAAGCTGGCCGACGTGGCCTTGCAATGCGCCGCACCCATCGGGGCGTGGATGACCGCCGTGGCGCTGGTCACGGGTGCCATCTGGGGCAAACCGACCTGGGGTTCGTGGTGGGTGTGGGATGCGCGACTAACGTCCATGTTGATCCTGCTGTTCCTGTACTTCGGTCTGATTGCCCTGGGCAATGCGATCAGTAATCGTGACAGCGCCGCCAAGGCCTGCGCGGTGCTGGCGATTGTTGGCGTGATCAACATCCCGATCATCAAATACTCGGTGGAGTGGTGGAACACCCTGCACCAGGGCGCCACCTTCACCCTCACCGAAAAACCGGCGATGCCCGTGGAAATGTGGGCACCGTTGCTGTTGATGGTGCTGGGGTTCTACTGCTTCTTCGGTGCTGTGCTGTTGATGCGCATGCGCCTTGAAGTGCTCAAGCGTGAAGCCCGCGCCAGTTGGGTCAAGGCCGAAGTGCAAAGCAGCCTGGGAGCGCGCGGATGAGTTTTGCTTCTTTCAGTGATTTTCTCGCCATGGGCCACCATGGCCTGTATGTCTGGACGGCCTACGGCATCTGCCTGGCGGTGCTGGCCCTCAACGTCGCCGCGCCGATCCTGGCCCGCAAGCGTTACCTGCAACAAGAGGCGCGTCGTCTGCGCCGGGAGACCGAAAAGTGAATCCGCTGCGTAGAAAGCGTCTGTTGATCATCCTTGCCATCCTGGCCGGCGTCGGCATTGCCGTGGCCCTGGCCTTGAGCGCCCTGCAGCAGAACATCAACCTGTTCTACACCCCGACCCAGATCGCCAACGGCGAAGCGCCGCTGGACACGCGCATCCGTGCTGGCGGCATGGTGGAGAAGGGCTCGCTCAAACGTTCTTCCGATTCTCTCGACGTGACCTTCGTGGTCACCGACTTCAACAAGGCCGTGACCATCACCTACCGCGGCATTCTCCCGGACCTGTTCCGCGAAGGCCAGGGCATCGTCGCCCTGGGCAAACTCAACGCCGAGGGCGTGGTGGTGGCGGATGAAGTGCTGGCCAAGCACGATGAAAAATACATGCCGCCGGAAGTCACCAAGGCGCTCAAGGACAGCGGCCAGTCCGCGCCAACGCCTGCCAAGGAGGGTTAAGTGATGACGTCCGCACTGTTTATTCCGGAACTGGGTCACTTGGCGATGATCCTCGCCCTGTGTTTTGCCGTCGTGCAAGCCGTGGTGCCGCTGCTCGGTGCCTGGCGCGGTGACCGCCTGTGGATGAGCCTGGCGCAGCCGGCCGCCTGGGGGCAGTTTGCGTTTTTGCTGTTCGCCTTCGGCTGTCTGACCTACGCCTTCATGACCGACGATTTTTCCGTCGCCTATGTGGCCAACAACTCCAACACCGCCTTGCCCTGGTACTACAAGTTCAGCGCCGTGTGGGGCGCTCACGAAGGCTCGCTGCTGCTGTGGGCGTTGATCCTCGGCGGCTGGACCTTCGCGGTGTCGGTGTTCTCGCGCCAATTGCCGCAAGTGATGCTGGCACGGGTGCTGGCGGTGATGGGCATGATCAGCATCGGTTTCTTGCTGTTCCTGATTATGACCTCCAACCCGTTCAGCCGCATCCTGCCGCAGATCCCTGCGAATGGGCATGACCTCAACCCGCTGCTGCAAGACATCGGCCTGATCGTGCACCCGCCGATGCTGTACATGGGCTACGTCGGTTTCTCCGTGGCCTTCGCCTTCGCCATCGCCGCACTGCTCGGCGGGCGTCTTGATGCCGCCTGGGCGCGCTGGTCGCGGCCGTGGACCATCGTTGCCTGGGCCTTCCTCGGTATCGGCATCACCCTCGGTTCGTGGTGGGCCTACTACGAACTCGGCTGGGGCGGCTGGTGGTTCTGGGACCCGGTGGAAAACGCCTCCTTCATGCCTTGGCTGGTGGGCACGGCGCTGATTCACTCGCTGGCCGTCACCGAAAAACGCGGCGTGTTCAAGAGCTGGACCGTATTGCTGGCCATCGCGGCGTTTTCCCTCAGCCTGCTTGGCACCTTCCTCGTGCGTTCGGGCGTATTGACCTCGGTACATGCGTTCGCGTCCGACCCTGCGCGCGGCGTGTTCATCTTGATCTTCCTGCTGTTTGTGGTCGGCGGTTCCTTGACCCTGTTCGCCTTGCGCGCGCCGGTGGTCAAGAGCCAGGTCGGCTTCAACCTGTGGTCGCGGGAAACCCTGTTGCTGGGCAATAACCTGGTACTGGTGGTGGCCGCTTCGATGATTCTGCTCGGCACCCTTTACCCGTTGGTGCTGGATGCCCTGAGCGGCGCCAAGCTGTCGGTAGGCCCGCCGTACTTCAACGCGTTGTTCATCCCGCTGATGGGCCTGCTGATGGTGGTGATGGCAGTCGGTGTTTTGGTGCGCTGGAAAGACACTCCGGTGAAATGGCTGGTGGGCATGCTCATGCCGGTCCTGCTGGGCAGTGTGGCGCTGGCGGTGATCGCCGGTATTGCCTACGGCGATTTCAACTGGGCGGTGCTGGCCACCTTCCTGTTGGCGGCCTGGGTGTTGTTGGCCGGTGCGCGCGATATCGTCGACAAGACGCGCCACAAAGGTTTGATCAAAGGTCTGCCAAGCCTGACCCGCAGCTACTGGGGCATGCAGATCGCCCACATCGGTATCGCCGTGTGCGCGCTGGGCGTGGTGTTGTCCAGCCAAAACAGTGCCGAGCGCGACCTGCGCCTGGCACCGGGCGAGTCCATGGACCTGGCCGGTTACCACTTCATCTTCGAAGGTGCCAAGCACTTCGAAGGGCCTAACTTTACCTCCGACAAAGGCACCGTGCGCGTGGTGCGCAACGGCAAGGAAGTGGCCGTGCTGCACCCGGAAAAACGGCTGTACACCGTGCAAAGCTCGATGATGACCGAAGCCGGCATCGACGCCGGTTTCACCCGCGACCTCTATGTTGCGTTGGGTGAACCGTTGGGCGATGGCGCCTGGGCGGTACGCGTGCATGTGAAGCCGTTTGTGCGCTGGATCTGGTTCGGCGGCTTGCTCACCGGTTTTGGTGGGTTGCTGGCCGCGCTGGATCGGCGGTATCGGGTCAAGGTCAAGAGCCGGGTGCGTGAAGCCCTCGGCCTGCAGGGAGCGGCGGTATGAAGCGTTGGTTGATGGTTGTGCCACTGGCGTTGTTCCTGGTGGTGGCAGTGTTCCTGTATCGCGGCTTGTATCTGGACCCGGCCGAGTTGCCCTCGGCGATGATCGGCAAGCCGTTCCCCGCCTTTAGCCTGCCGACGGTGCAGGGTGACAAGACCCTGACCCAGGCCGACCTGCTGGGCAAGCCGGCGCTGGTCAACGTGTGGGGCACCTGGTGCATCTCCTGCCGCGTCGAGCACCCGGTACTGAACAAACTCGCCGAGAAGGGCGTGGTGATCTACGGCATCAACTACAAGGACGACAACGCCGCCGCCTTGAAGTGGCTGGCAGAGTTCCACAACCCGTACCAGTTGGATATCCGTGATGAAGACGGCAACCTGGGCTTGAACCTTGGCGTCTACGGTGCGCCGGAAACCTTCTTCATCGATGCCAAGGGCGTGATCCGTGACAAGTACGTCGGCGTGATCGACGAAGTGGTGTGGCGTGAGCAACTCGCGGCCAAATACCAGGCGCTGGTCGACGAGGCGAAGCCATGAAGCGTCTGTTAGCCGCCGCTGTATTGGCCCTGGGCTTGGCCGGTGTTGCCCACGCCGCCATCGACACCTACGAATTTGCCAACGATGCCGAACGTGAACGTTTCCGCGACTTGACCAAGGAACTGCGCTGCCCCAAGTGCCAGAACCAGGACATCGCCGATTCCAACGCACCGATTGCCGCCGACCTGCGCAAAGAGATCTTCCGCATGTTGGGGGAGGGCAAGGACAACCAGCAGATCATCGACTTCATGGTCGACCGCTACGGTGATTTTGTGCGCTACAAACCGGCGCTCACCGGCAAGACCGCGCTGCTCTGGTTCGGCCCCGCCGGGCTGCTGCTGGCGGGCGTGGTGGTGATGGCCGTGATCGTGCGCCGTCGCCGCGCCACACCGACCGATGGTTCCGACGCGCTTTCCCCTGAAGAGCGCAAACGCCTCGACCAATTGCTGGACACCAAGACTGATGATTGATTTTTGGCTGGCAGCCGGGTTGCTGCTACTGATTGCCCTGAGTTTCCTGTTGATCCCTGTACTGCGCGTGCGCCGTGCCCAGCGTGAAGAGGACCGCACCGCACTGAACGTGGCGCTGTACCAAGAACGTGTCGCCGAGCTGCAAGTGCAGCAAGACGAAGGCGTGCTCAATGCCACCCAGCTCGACACCGGTCGCGCCGAAGCCGCCCGCGAATTGCTGGCCGACACCGAAGGTGTGGAAAAACCCCGCGAATCGCGTTTGGGCAAGCCGCTGCCGTTGTTCGCCGCGATCCTCGTGCCCGTGCTGGGCGTTGCCCTGTACCTGCATTTCGGGGCCAGCGACAAGGTCGAACTGACCCGCGAATTCTCCCAGCCACCGGTGTCCATGGAAGACATGACCCACCGCCTGGAACGCGCCGCTGCCGCGCAGCCGGACTCCGCCGAAGGCCTGTACTTCCTCGGCCGCGCCTACATGGCCCAGGACCGTTCTGCCGATGCAGCCAAGGTGTTTGAACGCACCGTGGCGTTGGCGGGTCGTCAGCCGGAGCTGCTCGGCCAATGGGCCCAGGCGCAGTACTTTGCCGACAACAAACAGTGGTCGCCCAAGGTGCAGGCCCTGACGGACGAAGCGCTGAAGCTCGACCCGAAGGAAGTCACCAGCTTGGGCCTGTTGGGTATCGCCGCGTTCGAAGGCCAGCGGTATCAGGAGGCCATCGACTACTGGAATCGCCTGTTGGCCCAGTTACCACCGGAAGACGGCTCCCGCGCCGCGTTGCAAGGCGGTATCGACCGCGCTGCCGAAAAGCTCAAGGAGAGCGGTGGCACGGTCGCCCAGGCACCCAAGGCGGTTCTGAAAGTCCGCGTGGATTTGTCGGCCGACGTGAAGGCCAAATCCTTGCCGGGCGACAGCGTGTTCATCTTTGCCCGCGCCGTCGCCGGCCCGCCGGCGCCTCTGGCGGCCAAGCGCGTGACCGTTGCCGACTTGCCGATAACCGTCGAACTGGGCGATGCCGACGCGATGATGCCGCAGTTGAAACTGTCGAACTTCCCCGAAGTCCAACTGGTTGCGCGCATATCCCGGGCCGGTCTTCCGACCGCTGGTGAGTGGATCGGCCGCAGCCAACCCTTGGCCAGCACCACCCCTGCATTGCAGCAGCTGACCATCGACAGTCCGGACCAGTAATTTCGAGGAAACGCCCATGACCGCATTCGCACGCATCACCCTGCTCAGCCTGGTATTGGGCTTGAGCGCTTGTGCGGTCCATCGGCCACCCCCTTCGCCAACCGGCCCGACCATCCCGCCGTCGGGGCCGTCGACCCAGCCCACCACCAAACCGTCTGGCCCTGTAACTCCGCCGCCTAAACCAGTGCCTACCTCGTCGCCGACCTTCGCCCCGCCACCGGGCGCGGCCAGCCACTGGGACGGCACCATGAAGGTCTACGTGCTGGACGACCAGCCCGACACCTTCTACCGCCAGCGCACCTACTACCGCTGGAGCAACGGCTGGAGCCGCTCCATCAGCCCGAACGGCCCGTGGGAAGAAACCAATGTGCAGGGCGTGCCGCCGGGGTTGAGCAAAAAGTACGCGCAATGAAAAAAGGCGACCTTAGGGTCGCCTTTTTTTCAAATGTTCATCAGCTTGGCCGCAATCGCATTCCAACCCGCTGGCTCGTCGATCATCGCCAGGTAGTCATGCCCCGCCACAAACTGCCCCTGGAGCGTGTGCTTGGCCATGATTTCCTTGATGATTCGCGTGGCGGGCCCCAACCCTTTGTGGCCTGTTTGAGCGTCGAGCCCGCGCCTGCGCGCTTGTTGGGTAATTGCCGCGCCGAGCACGGTCGTGCGTTGTTCCAGCGCCTTGATATCCGCGCCTTGGTGGAACAGCGGATTACTAATGGTTGGCATCGTTGCGCTGTCGCCATTCACTTCAAGAAACGCCGCCCATTGCAACTCCATCGCGGCGATCTTGCACAGCACGCCGTATTTATTGCTGATACCCATTCGGGCAAGTTCAAGTTGGACGCTGACCATGATGATCGGTAGGGCCCCAACGAGGCCAATACCCGTAAACGACAGAATCGTCGACGTAGTCGCCAGTGCCGCTTCGGTGCCTCGAAACGCCAATTTTCGCAGCTTCACTTCGATTGCCAGTTGCAGCCACTTGACTGCCATTGCCATTTGCTCGTCACCGGTTGCAAAGGGTGTGTAGGCGCCAAGCAGTTTGGAAAGCTTATGCAGATGCACACCCGTCGAGGCGGCTGCCGACGTGTGCAGGACGGTACCCAGGGGCGTTGGGATCGGCGCGATAGCCGGCCTCACCGCCGCAAGCCCAACCCGGACTCCAGCGACCCCCAACCCCTTCAGCTTGCGGTTGGCAAGCATCCTGTCGGTTTTCGGCGAAGGGCCGCATTTGCCGTTCTGGACAAAGTAAGGGTTCATCTTTAACCCGCTTTTATCGCAGACCTTCATATAACTGCGGGCAAGACCTATCGCCGACATGCTGGCGTGAAATCCAGCCAGGCCGGCCAAGGTGGCGAAGAACATGTCCTCCTTGGTTGCCTCGGTTTGGGCGGTATCCCTTATCTGTTCTTGTGTTGGATTCGGCATGTGCTTGCCTGCATGGGTGAGGGGGTGAACGGACACGAAGGTTGAGTTGCACACAGGCGGGGCGACCGGGGGATGGAAACCCGGTAGGGGTATGCCTGCCTGCGTACAACTCGTTCGGCATAATGCGTAACGGATCAAGAATGGTCCGTAGGAAAAAGTTCTGACGTGTTCGGCAAAATCGCAAGTGCATCTTGCCCAATCAATGCGATGCGCTTGTGGCAGTACACCCAGTACGGGCGCTCGCCAACCTTTCATAAAACCTTCATCCAACCGCCCTCCTGTAGTCATGTGCAAGTCATAGGGCTGACACAGCCCGCGCCTACTGTCGTTTGAACTCAACCGCAGCCATCCCCGGCTGTTCAAACAAGACAGAGAAGCCCATGACTCACGCTATCCATGTCGATCACTTGAACAAGACCTTTGCGAAGAAATCCGCGTTGGTCGACCTCGAACTCACCATTGCCGCCGGCGAGATGGTCGCGCTGATCGGCGCTTCCGGTTCCGGCAAGTCCACGTTGCTGCGCCACTTGGCGGGCCTGGCGTGTTGCGACAAGGGCAACGGTGGCAGCGTCAAGGTGCTGGGCCGGGAGGTGCAGGCCAGTGGCCGCTTGAATGGCAAGGTGCGGCGGCTGCGCGCAGACATTGGCTACATCTTCCAGCAGTTCAACCTGGTCAACCGCCTGAGCGTGCTCGACAACGTGCTGCTCGGTTGCCTGGGCCGCATGCCGCGCTGGCGCGGCAACCTGGGCTTGTTCAATGCAGAAGAGAAGGCGTTCGCCCTGGAATCCCTGGCCCGCGTGGGCCTGGCCGACCTGGCCGCGCAACGTGCATCCACCTTGTCCGGCGGCCAGCAGCAGCGCGTGGCGATTGCCCGGGCGTTGACCCAGCGTGCTGAAGTGATCCTCGCCGACGAACCCATCGCCTCCCTGGACCCGGAGTCGGCGCGCAAGGTCATGGAGATCCTCGCCGACATCAACCGCCGCGACGGCAAGACCGTGGTGGTGACCCTGCATCAAGTCGATTACGCCATGCGCTATTGCCCTCGAGCCGTGGCGCTCAAAGGTGGGCGCATTCATTTCGACGGGCAGGGCAGCGCCATGAGCAGTCACTTCCTCAATGATTTGTACGGTGCCGATGTGGACACCAGCCTGATGTTTTCCGACCAGACCCGTCGTACCGAAGTCACCCCTCGGCTGGCCCTGGCGCGCGCTTGAAACCCTACCCACGACCCACAGGAATCCATTCCATGTTGAACCGTATCGGTCACGTTTTTCTGTCTGCGGTGTTGCTGGCCAGTGTCGCGATGGGCAATGCCCAGGCGGCGGACAAGGCGATCAACTTCGGCATCATGTCCACCGAGTCTTCGCAGAACCTCAAGAGCATCTGGCAGCCGTTTCTGGATGACATGCACAAGAAGACCGGCCTGACTATCAACGCTACGTTCGCCTCCGACTATGCCGGCCTGATCCAGGGCATGCGCTTTAACAAGGTCGATGTGGCCTGGCTCGGCAACAAGGCGGCGATGGAAGCGGTGGACCGCTCCAACGGCGAGATCTTTGCCCAGACCGCTGCAGCCAACGGTGCCGCCGGTTACTGGAGCGTGCTGATCGTGCGCAAGGACAGCCCGATCAACAACGTCGACGACATGCTCAAGAACGCCAAGAACCTGACCTTTGGCAACGGTGACCCGAACTCCACCTCGGGCTACCTGGTGCCCGGTTACTACGTGTTCGCCAAGAACAATGTCGATGCCGCCACCGCGTTCAAACGCACCCTCAACTCTAGCCATGAAGTGAACGCCTTGAGCGTGGCCAAGGGGCAGTTGGACGTCGCGACCTTCAACACCGAAAGCTGGGAACGCCTGGAAGTCACCCAGCCAGACAAGGCCGCCATGCTCAAAGTGATCTGGAAGTCGCCGTTGATCCCTGCCGACCCGATGGTGTGGAGCAAGGCGCTGAGTGACAGCGAGAAAACCAAGATCCGCGATTTCTTCGCCCACTACGGCGACACCGATGAAGAGAAGGCGGTGTTGAAGAACATGCAGCTGGGCAAATTCCTCGCCTCCAACGACGACCAGTTATTGCCGATCCGCCAGTTGGAGCTGTTCAAGCAGCGCACCACCATCAGTGCCGACGACAAGCTGGAAGCGGCGGACAAGGCCAAGAAGCTCGCCGATATCGATGCCGACCTGGCGAAGCTGCAGCAACGCATCTCTGAGCTCGACAAGAAAACGGCAGCAAACGGCTAACCCCTGTGGGAGCTGGCTTGCCTGCGATAGCGGTGTATCAGCTAGCACATTTGTGACTGACAGACCGCCATCGCAGGCAAGCCCGCTCCCACATTCAGATCGAGGACCACCATGACAACTCTGCACGCTGAAGCCGTGGGCAAACGCACCTGGCCGCAATACCTCGGCTGGGGCCTGTTCCTGGTCCTGCTGGCCTGGGCCTGGCACGGCGCGGAAATGAACCCGCTGGCGCTGTACCGCGACTCGGGAAACATGGCGACCTTCGCCGCCGACTTCTTCCCGCCGGACTTCCACGAGTGGCGCTCCTACCTGAAGGAGATGATCGTCACCGTGCAGATCGCCTTGTGGGGCACGGTGTTGGCGATTGTCTGCTCGGTGCCGCTGGGCATCTTGTGCGCCGACAACATCACCCCGTGGTGGGTGCACCAACCGCTGCGCCGCGTGATGGACGCGTTCCGCTCGATCAATGAAATGGTGTTCGCCATGTTGTTTGTGGTCGCCGTCGGCCTCGGTCCATTCGCCGGTGTCCTGGCGTTGTGGATCAGCACCACCGGCGTGCTCGCCAAGCTGTTTGCCGAAGCCGTCGAAGCCATCGACCCAGGCCCCGTTGAGGGCGTGCGCGCCACCGGTGCCAGTGCCTTGCAAGAAGTGATCTACGGCGTGATCCCTCAAGTCATGCCGCTGTGGGTGAGCTATGCGCTGTACCGCTTCGAAGCCAATGTGCGCTCGGCCACGGTGGTGGGCATGGTCGGCGCGGGCGGGATCGGCGTGATGCTGTGGGAAAACATCCGCGCTTTCCAATTCGTCCAGACCTGCGCGGTGCTGCTGGTGATCATCGTGGTGGTGAGTTGTATCGACGTGCTGTCCCAACGCCTGCGCAAGCAGTTCATCTGACGACGGAGGGGTGCCCGCGAGGCGCTTTTTTTAAGCATGCAGTTGTCTAGACAAGAAGAACCGGTGTACCGCGAGCTCGCGGATATCCTGCGCCGTGAACTGGCCAGCTACAGCGCCGGCGAGTTCCTGCCCGGCGAGGTGCACATGGCCGAGCGCTTTGGCGTCAACCGTCACACGTTGCGCCGCGCCATCGATGAGTTGGTGTTCGAAGGCAGCCTGTTGCGCCGCCAAGGCAAGGGCACCCAGGTGCTTGACCGCCCGCTGATCTACCCGATGGGCGCCGAGACGTCCTACAGCCAGTCATTGTCGGCCCAGGGCGTTGGCGTCGAGGCGGTGTTGCTCAAGCGTCGCTACTGCTACGCCAGCCGCGACGAGGCGCTGCAACTGGGCATCGCCGAGATGGCGCCGATGATCGAGCTGCAAACCCTGCGCAAGCTCGACCACCAGCCCGTCAGCCTGATCCGCCATCGCTACTGCGCCAGCCGCGCGCCGTTGCTGGCCGACTACACCGGCGGTTCCTTGCGCCAGTACCTGCGCGAACGTGACTTGCCGCTGACCCGCACCCACAGCCTGATCGGTGCGCGCTTGCCCAATCGTGATGAAGCCGCGCTGCTGATGATGCCTCGGCACTTGCCGGCCCTCACCGTATTCACCCTTTCCCGCGATCGCGATGGCCACCCGGTGGAGCTGGCGCAGTCCACCAGCCGTTCGGATCGCTTCCAGTACCAAGTGGTGACTTGAATGGAGACCCCGATGAATCTGTCCCCGCGTCAGCATTGGATTGGCGTGCTTGCCCGCGCCCAGCTCAGTGAATTGCTACCCCACGAAGCCGCCTTGAAAGACGCCGAGTACCACGTGATCCGCGCCCCGGAAATTGGCATGACCCTGGTGCGCGGCCGCATGGGCGGCGAGGGTGCGGCGTTCAACGTCGGCGAAATGAGCGTGACCCGCTGCGTGGTGCGCCTGGCCGACGGTCGCACCGGCTACAGCTACCTGGCCGGGCGCGACAAGGTCCACGCCGAACTGGCCGCGTTGGCCGATGCCCATCTGCAGGGCAGCCAGCCGAGCCTCTGGCTCAGCGAATTGATCACCACGCTGGCCAATACCCAGGCCACACGCCGCGCGCAAAAAGAAGCCGAGACCGCCGCCACCAAAGTCGAGTTTTTCACGCTTGTGCGAGGAGAAAACTGATGAACGCACACCTGTTGCAACCGGCTTTCGTCGACCCGGTACTGGACGCCCAGCGCGGTTTTCGTGCAGCGCTCAAGGCCTTGGCCGAACCCGGATTGATCCAGCACCTGCCGTCTGCGCCGCGCCTCGACGGGCTGGCGCCAGCCACCTATGCCCTGTGCCTCGCGTTGCTGGATGTGGACACGCCGCTGTGGCTGGCACCGAGTTTCGACACACCGCTGATTCGCGCCAACCTGGCCTTCCACTGCGGCTGCCCACTGACCCTCGCGCGTGAGGACGCGGTATTCGCGTTGCTGGGGGAGGCGGACCTGCTCGACCTCAGCGGCTTCGACCACGGCAATGACCGTTACCCCGACCAGTCCTGCACTTTGCTCGTCCAGCTCACCGACCTGGAAGCCGGTCGCAACCTTTCCTGGTCCGGCCCCGGCATCAAGGCCCAGCGCCGGGTGAACCTGCCGGTGCCGCAAGCCTTCTGGCAAGAGCGCCAGCGCCGTGAAGCCTTCCCCCGTGGCCTGGATGTGTTGTTCAGCGCCGGCCATCACCTGATCGGCCTGCCCCGTAGCAGCCGTGTCGCAGAGGAGCGAACCTGATGTACGTAGCCGTCAAAGGTGGCGAGCAAGCCATCGACAATGCCCACCGCCTGCTGGCGAAAAAACGCCGGGGTGATACCGCCGTTCCTGAACTGAGCGTGACGCAAATCCGCCAGCAACTGCCGTTGGCCGTGGCGCGGGTGATGACCGAAGGCTCGCTGTTCGACGAGGAACTCGCTGCGCTGGCAATCAAGCAAGCGGCGGGGGATTTGGTGGAAGCGATCTTCCTGCTGCGTGCCTACCGCACCACGCTGCCGCGCTTCAGCCCGAGCCTGCCGATTGATACTTCGCAAATGCTGCTGAGCCGGCGCTTGTCGGCCACCTTCAAGGACGTGCCCGGCGGCCAATTGCTCGGCCCGACGTTCGACTACACCCACCGCTTGCTGGATTTCGCGTTGCTCGCCGACGGTGACTACCCCGGTCCGCAGACCACGCCGGATGCGCACATCGACGCCTGCCCGCGGGTGCTCGGTTTGCTAGCCAAAGAAGGCCTGATCAAGACCGAAACCTGCGACAACGCCAACGTCGCCGACATCACCCGCGACCCGCTGGAATACCCCGCCAGCCGTGCCGAGCGCCTGCAAGCCCTGGCCCGTGGCGATGAAGGTTTCCTGTTGGCGCTGGGCTATTCGACCCAACGTGGCTACGGGCGCAACCACCCGTTTGCCGGTGAGATCCGCATTGGCGACGTGGAGGTGTGGATCGATCCCGAAGAGCTGGGCTTCCCCATCTGCCTGGGCAGTATCGAGGTGACCGAGTGCGAGATGGTCAACCAGTTCGTCGGCTCGGCCACCGAGCTTGCGCAGTTCACACGGGGCTACGGCTTGGCGTTCGGGCATGCCGAGCGCAAGGCCATGGGCATGGCGTTGGTGGACCGCTCGCTGCGCGCCGGGGAATACAACGAAGAAATCGTCTCACCGGCCCAGCGCGAGGAATTCGTGCTGGCCCACTGCGACAACGTCGAGGCGGCGGGTTTTGTCTCGCACCTCAAGTTACCGCACTACGTGGACTTCCAGTCCGAGCTGGAGCTGATCCGCAAACTGCGCCAACCGGCCGAGGGCCCGAGCCATGAATGACGCCGCCTACAACTTCGCCTACCTCGACGAACAGACCAAACGCATGATCCGCCGTGCCCTGCTCAAGGCCGTGGCGATCCCCGGTTACCAGGTGCCGTTTGGTGGCCGCGAGATGCCCTTGCCCTACGGCTGGGGCACCGGCGGCATGCAATTGACCGCCGCGATCCTCGGCGCGGATGACGTGCTTAAAGTCATCGACCAGGGCGCCGACGACACCACCAATGCCGTGTCGATCCGCCGCTTTTTTGCGCGCACCGCGGGCATCGCCACCACCGAGGCAACGCCGGAGGCCACAGTCATCCAGACCCGTCACCGCATCCCGGAAACGCCGCTGCAGGCCGACCAGATCATGGTTTACCAGGTGCCGATTCCCGAGCCGCTGCGCTTTATCGAACCCTCGGAAACCGAGACCCGCACCATGCACGCCCTTAACGATTACGGGGTGATGCACGTGAAGCTCTACGAAGACATCGCCACCTTCGGCCACATCGCCACCAGCTACGCCTATCCGGTGATGGTGGACGAGCGCTACGTGATGGACCCGTCGCCGATCCCCAAATTCGACAACCCCAAACTCGACATGAGCCCGGCGCTGATGCTGTTCGGTGCCGGTCGCGAAAAGCGCCTGTACGCGGTGCCGCCGTATACCCAGGTCACCAGCCTCGACTTTGAGGACCACCCCTTCGAAGTGCAGCAGTGGGCGCACAACTGCGCCATTTGCGGCAGCCATGAGTCGTTCCTCGATGAGCTGATTCTGGACGATGCCGGGACCCAGAATTTTGTGTGTTCCGACACGTGGTATTGCGCCCAGCGGGTCAAGGAGAACAACCAGTGAGCCAGCCTTTGCTTCAAGTGCGTGACCTGTCGCTGTTGTACGGCCCGGAGACGGGCTGCCAGGGCGTGAGCTTTGATCTGTACCCCGGCGAAGTGCTGGGGATTGTCGGCGAGTCCGGCTCGGGCAAGTCCACCTTGCTCTCGTTGCTTAGCGGGCGGTTGCCACCCCAGGCGGGCAGCATCGGCTACCGCAGCCAGGACGGCGAATGGCTGGACCTGTACAGCGCCAGTGAAGCCGAACGCCGCACCTTGCTGCGCACCGAATGGGGGTTTGTCGAGCAGAACCCGCGTGATGGTCTGCGCATGGGCGTGTCGGCCGGGGCCAACATCGGCGAGCGGCTGATGGCGCAAGGCGTGCGTAATTACGCGCAGCTGCGCGGTGCCGGCCTGGAGTGGCTGGCCCAGGTGGAAATCGAGCCGCAACGCATCGATGACTTGCCGCGCACGTTCTCTGGCGGCATGCAGCAGCGCCTGCAAATCGCCCGCAACCTGGTCTCCAGCCCGCGCCTGGTGTTCATGGACGAACCCACCGGCGGCCTGGATGTGTCGGTGCAAGCGCGTCTGCTCGACCTGCTGCGTGGCCTGGTGCGTGAGCTGGACCTGGCGGTGGTGATCGTCACCCACGACCTCGCAGTGGCGCGCCTGTTGGCGGATCGCCTGATGGTGATGCGTCGCTCGCGGGTGGTGGAAACCGGGCTCACTGACCAGATCCTCGACGATCCACAGCACCCTTACTCTCAACTGCTGGTGTCTTCGGTATTGCAGCCATGAAAGACGTCTTGATCGAGGTCCGTGACCTCTCGAAAACCTTCACCCTGCACCAGCAAAACGGTGTGGTGCTCAACGTGCTGCGCGGAGTCGAATTCAGCGTGAAGGGCGGTGAATGCCTGGTGCTGCACGGCCAGTCCGGCGCGGGTAAAAGCACCTTGTTGCGCACGCTGTACGGTAACTATCTACCGGCCGGTGGCAGCATCCGGGTGCGGCATGCCGGTGAGTGGCTGGAACTGGTGGGCGCCGAGCCCCGGGACATTTTGCAGGTGCGCCAGCACACCCTCGGATACGTCAGTCAATTCCTGCGGGTGATCCCCCGCGTGGCGTGCCTGGACGTGGTGATGGAGCCGGCCTTGGCCCGTGGCTGGTCGAAGGCCGAAGCCCAGGCGCGTGCCGAACAGTTGCTGACGCGCCTGAATATCCCCCAACGCTTGTGGCAACTGGCGCCCGGTACGTTTTCCGGTGGTGAGCAGCAGCGCGTGAATATCGCCCGGGGGTTCATGGTGGCCTGGTCAGTGATGTTGCTGGACGAACCCACCGCGTCCCTCGACGACAACAACCGCCAGGTGGTGCTGGAACTGATGAACGAAGCCAAGGTGGCTGGCGCTGCGCTGATCGGCATCTTCCACGACCGCGCCGCCCGCGAGGCGGTAGCCGACCGCCATTTCGACATGACCCCGATGCCCGTTGCCCAAGAGGAATACGCCCATGTCCGCTGAACAGATCCTCAGCAATGCCCAACTGGTGACCGCTGATCGCATGTTCCTTGGCACCGTGGTGCTGCGCGACGGCAAGATCGTCGACATCGCCGAAGGCCGCAGCCAGTTGCCCCAGGCTCAGGACCTGGGCGGTGATTATCTGCTGCCGGGCCTGGTGGAATTGCACACCGATAACCTGGAAAAACACATGACCCCACGCCCCGGCGTGGACTGGCCCTCGACCTCGGCGGTGCTCAGCCACGACGCGCAGATCATCGCGGCGGGCATCACCACAGTGTTCGACGCGGTGTCCATCGGCGACGTGAACCCCAAGGGCAACCGCATGAAAAAGCTGCCGGCGATGCTCGATGCCATCGCCTCGGCAGAAAGCGCCGGGCTGACCCGTGCCGAGCACCACCTGCACCTGCGTTGCGAGCTGTGCCACCCGGACACCCTCAGCGTGTTCCGCGACCTGGTGGAAAACCCGCTGGTGCGCCTGGTGTCGGTGATGGACCATTCGCCGGGTCAGCGCCAGTTCGTGCTCGAAGCCAAGTACCGTGAGTACTACATGGGCAAGTACCACCTGAACGACGAAACCATGGACGCGTTCATCGTGCTGCAAAAGGCCAACTCCGAGGCCTACAGCGACCGCTATCGTGCGGCCATCGTCGAGCATTGCCTGGGGCGCGGCTTGTCGGTGGCCAGCCATGACGACGCGACCTTGGCGCACGTGGAAGAGTCGGCACGCTATGGCATGACCATCGCCGAATTCCCCACCACGCTTGAGGCAGCGAAGGGCTGCCAGGCGCTGAACATGAAAGTTCTGATGGGCGCGCCGAACGTGGTGCGCGGTGGGTCGCACTCGGGTAATGTGGCCGCCGCCGGCCTGGCTGCCGAAGGATTGCTGGATATACTTTCCAGTGACTACTACCCGGCCAGCCTGTTGCAGGCGGCTTTCGTGCTGGCCGACCAGCAGGACGGCGGCAACCTGTCGCGCGCGGTCAAGATGATCAGCCTGGCGCCTGCGCAAGCGGCGGGGCTCAATGATCGTGGTGAAATCGCCATCGGCCTGCGCGCCGACCTGGTGCAAGCCCGCAGCCGCGAAGGGCTTCCCGTAGTGCAACAAGTGTGGCGACAAGCGAAGAGGGTGTTTTGATGGCAGGCAGGTTGATCTATCTCATCGGGCCGTCCGGCTCGGGCAAGGACAGCCTGCTGGATGCCGCACGCCCGCGTTTGGCCGAGCGCGGTTGCCGCATTGTGCGCCGCGTCATCACCCGTTCGGCGGAGGCTGTGGGTGAGGCGGCGCAAGGTGTAAGCCCGGAACAGTTTGCGGCGATGGAGGCCGAGGGTCAGTTTGCCCTCAGCTGGCGAGCGAATGGGTTGTGCTATGGCATTCCTCGCGAGATCGACGATTGGTTGGCGGCGGGAGATGACGTGTTGGTCAACGGCTCGCGTGCGCACCTGGCGCGAACCCGCGCGCGCTATCCGACATCGCTGGTGTTGCTGCTGACGGTTGACCAGGCGGTGCTGCGCCAGCGCTTGATCGCGCGGGGGCGTGAGTCGTTGGCGGATATCGAGGAGCGCCTGGCGCGCAATGCGCGCTTCACGGCCGAGCTGATCGCGGGTAATGGCGTGGGGTTGTTTGTGTTGGACAACTCCGGGCCGTTGGCACACACAGTCGAGCGCCTGCTGTGCTGCCTGGACCATGGGCACTCGGCATGCGCCTGACGTTGCTGGGCACTGGCGACGCGCGGCAAGTCCCGGTGTACGGTTGCGAGTGCACGGCCTGCGCCCTGGCACGCAGCGATGAACGCCTGCGGCGCCGACCGTGCAGCGCGTTGATCGAATGCGGCGATCAACGCTGGTTGATCGACAGCGGCTTGCCCGACCTCACCGAACGTTTCCCACCGCGTAGCTTCAACGGGATTTTCCAGACTCACTATCATGCCGATCATGCCCAGGGTTTATTGCACCTGCGTTGGGGGCAGGGGCTCGTGATTCCCGTGCATGGTCCGGCGGACCCAGAGGGGCTGTCCGACCTCTACAAGCACCCCGGCATCCTCGATTTCAGCCAGCCATTCAGCGAGTTCGAGACGCGGCAGTTTGGCGCGTTGAGCGTCACTGCGTTGCCGTTGCAGCATTCCAAGCTGACGTTGGGCTACCTGTTGGAAGGGCAGGGGCGGCGCATCGCCTACCTCACCGACACCGTTGGCCTTCCCCCGGCGACACTGGCATGGCTGCGCCGCGAGCCGCTGGACCTGCTGGTGCTGGATTGTTCGATGCCGCCACAGCCCCAGGCACCGCGCAATCACAATGACCTGACATTGGCGTTGCAGAGCATCGAGGACACGGGGGCGCAGCAGGGGGTACTGACGCATGTGGGGCATACGTTGGATGCGTGGCTGCTGGAGCATCGCGGCGCGTTGCCGGCCCATGTCACCGTGGGGTGGGATGGTCGGGTGCTCTGATGTGGACGGTGCGCCCACTTCCACACGCGAACGTCATGGTTTGGCGGAGGGCGCCTCGCTCAGCAATTGCTCGACATATTCCACAAACGCCCGGGCCTTGGCACTCGCCATCCGTCCCGTCGGCAACACCGCCCAGAGATCCCGGGGCGGCAGTTCCCAGTCAGTCAACACGGCCCTGACTTCACCACTGGCGATTTCCGGGGTGAACATCCATTCGGCGGTCATGGCCAGGCCGTGATGGGCGAGCACGCCAGCGCGTATGCCCTCGGAAGAGGTCACCCGCAGGCGGCCGTGCGCAGTGATGGGTTGTTCGTGAGTGCCTTGCGTGAACGGCCAGCGCATCGTCTCCCCCAGGCTGTAGATCACCGCCTGGTGGTTGAGAATGTCGGCCGGGCTTTGCGGCTCGCCGAAACGTTCGAAATATGCCGGCGTGCCGAAGATTCGGCAGGGGCTTTGCGCGATCCGCCTAGCCGTGAGGCTTGAGTCGCTCAGGTTGCCGATGCGCAGGGCGACGTCGATGCCTTCTTCCACAAGATTGAGCCTGCGGTCGTCGAGGATCACGTCGATGTTCAGGCCGGGGTGTTGTTCAAGGAACGGGCCCAGGTGGGGGATGATGTGCATGCGCGAGAGCGTGACCCCGGCGCTCACACGCAAATTGCCCGACAGCCCGGCGCCAACGCTGCGGGCCACATCGTCGGCGTGGTTGGCCTCATCGATTGCACGCTTGGCACGCTCGAAATAGGCCAGGCCTGCTTCGGTCGGGGTGAGGCCGCGAGTGGAACGCAGCACCAACCGCACCGCCAGGCGGGCTTCCAATTGCGCAATGCTCTTGGAGACGGCCGGTTGGCCAATGCCCAGGCGTTTGGCGGCAGCGGAAAACGAGCCGGTTTCGACCACGTGGACAAAGGTTTCCATGGCGGTGAGGCGGTCCATCGGGTGTTCCTGTCTGGTTTGGCAGCGCTCAAGCCTAAGGCGACGACCTCGATGTGTCATGCGTTTCCAGCAGTGAGGCGATGAGTTTTCAATATCCGGTAAAACAGCCGTCAGTCAGGCTCACGTATTTTGTGCTTGAGTAAAGATAACTCTAGGGTTATTTTTATTCAGGCCAAGCCAAGGAGGCGGCGGTGCAAAGCAGGTTATTGATCAATGAACTGCAAGAGGCAGGTTGGGTGCTGGATCGGGTTACGGGCAGTCATCATATTTTTACCCATCGCTATAACCCCTACACGATTCCGGTGCCCCATCCCAAAAAGGACCTGCCCTTGGGCACCGTCAGAAGCATTCGGAAGCGTGCTGGCTTGTTTGATTTTTAAGGAGAGTATTCATGCAATACCCAATCTGTATCGAATGGGGCGATGACTTCACCGCCACCGGCATTCAGATCCCCGATATTCCAGGCGCAGTCACTGCCGGGGACAGTTTTGAAGAGGCGTACAACGCCGCAGTGGAAGTTGCGCACATCATGCTGCAAGAGATTGCTGCAGAGGGCGGGCCGATTCCGATGCCAACCTCGGTGGCCAATCATCACGCCCACGCGGACTACGCGGGGATGGGCTGGGGGATGTTGGAGCTGGACATCTCGCCCTATCTGGGCAAGACCGAGAAGGTCAATGTGACCTTGCCCGGTTATGTCATCCAGCGAATTGACCGGTATGTGCGGGAGCACAAGGTCAAAAGCCGCTCGTCATTTCTGGCGGATGCGGCGTTGGAGAAGTTGGTGCGTTCGTGAGGCAAGCCAACTTCCACCAATAATGTGTTTACGCGGCTACCGGGGCAGCTTCACGCGAAGCGCTCAAGAAGCGCAACAACGCAACCAGCGGGAATGCACTGCCTACCAACATCACGCCCAGCCAGCCGCCGTGTTCGAACACGCTGCTGGCAATTGCTGAACCGAAGGCCCCGCCGATGAAGATGCTGGTCATGTACAGCGCGTTCAAGCGGCTGCGGCTGTTGGCGTCGAGGGCGTAGATGGCGCGTTGGCCGAGCACCATGTTCATCTGCACGCAGAAGTCCAGGACCACGCCGGTGACGGCCAGGCCGATCACGCTGTACAGCGGGTGTACGAAGGCCGGAAGGAAGCTCAATGCGGCAAACAGCATGGCCAGCAGCGAGGCGCGGTGGGTATGGCCCGCATCGGCCAGGCGACCGGCGATAGGCGCGGCGATAGCGCCCAACGCGCCGACCAGGGCAAACAGCGCGATCTCGCTTTGGCTAAGGCCGTGGTTACGTGCCAGTTCCAGCGGGGCGGCGGTCCAGAACAGGCTGAATGTGGCAAACATGCAGCCTTGGTAGAACGCCCGTTGACGCAGTACCGGCTGGTTGCGCAGCAACGTGCCCAGCGAGCGCAACAGTTGGCCATAGCTGGCGCTGTGATCGGGCTGGCGCTTGGGGATGGTCACCAGCAACACCACGCTGATAAAGGCCATCAACGCAGCGGCGGCCATGAACATCGCACGCCAGCCGAAGTGATCGGCCACCACGCTGGACACGGGCCGCGCGAGCAGGATGCCCAGCAACAGGCCACCCATGATGCTGCCAACCACACGCCCACGGGACTCGGCTGGCGCCAGGTGCGCGGCCAATGGGATGAGGATCTGCACCGACACCGAACTGAAACCGATCAGCAACGACACCAGCAGGAACAGGTTCGGTTGCTCGGTAAACGCCGCCCCCAACAAACTGGCGATGGCCACGACGGTGGTGGTGATCATCAGCTTGCGGTTTTCCAGCAGGTCGCCCAGTGGCACCAGGAAGAACAGGCCCAGGGCGTAGCCGATTTGCGTCAGGGATACGATCAGGCTGGCCATGGCCGGTGTGAGGCCGATGTCCGGGGCGATCAGCTCGATGATCGGTTGCGCATAGTAGATGTTGGCAACGATGGCGCCGCAGCAGAACGCAAACAGCATCACCATCCCGCGGGTCATGGTGCTTGAAGCGTGTGGGGTAGCGTTCATGGTGTTCTCATAAAAGCGAAGGAGGATGGCGTGCGAGAGTAAAGACATCGCCCCGTGCGCAGTAGGCCGCTGGCAGTGATAACACTCATGCCGCAAATTAATGACTGAATCGTTAACTTTCGGGTCGAACGGCAATGATACATTCAGACACAACTGCCGAAACAGGAAATCCACTGTCATGAAGATCACGCTGAACAAGATGCTCCTGGCCTCAACCCTCGCCGCCGCCATGGCCGTTGGCTTGGCCCACGCTGCTGATGCGCCGCGCGTGGGTGTGCGGGGCGCCATTACGGCGATTGATGGCGATGCGATGCACGTCAAGGTCAACAGCGGGGAAGACGTCACCGTGCACCTGACCAAGGACACCCAGGTTCGCGCCGTCACCCTGGCCAAGATTGACGAGATCAAGCCGGGCAGCTACATCGGCTCCGCCGCCATGCCCAATGCCGATGGCACCCTGACCGCGCTGGAAGTGCACGTGTTCCCACCGGCCATGGCCGGTACCGGAGACGGGCACCGCGCGTTCGACTTGAAGGAAGGCAGCAGCATGACCAACGGCACCGTTGGCGACCTGGTGGTGAGTAACGGACGCACGTTGACGGTGAAGTACAAGGGCGGCGAGCAAAAAATCGTGGTGCCGGACGACGTGCCGATCGTGAACCTGGAACCGGGGGATCGCAGCTTGCTCAAGGTGGGGGTGAAGGTGGTGATGTTTGCGGCGAAGGGGGCGGATGGGACGATCACGGCTCAAGCGATTTCAGCCGGTAAGGATGGCGTAACACCACCGATGTAACGACCGAGCCCAGAACCCAATGTGGGAGCTGGCTTGCCTGCGATAGCATCACCTCGGTGTGCCTGAACCACCAAGGTGCCTGCATCGCAGGCAAGCCAGCTCCCACACTGGACTGCATTTTTTCTGCTAGAGCGGCTTACTGGCCGCTGTAGATCTGGTCGAAAACACCACCATCATTGAAGTGGGTTTTCTGCACGGTACGCCAGTCACCAAAGGTCTTCTCGACCGACAGGAACTCGACTTTCGGGAAACGATCGGTGTACTTCGCCAGCACTTTTGGATCACGTGGGCGCAGGTAGTTGTTGGCGGCGATTTCCTGGCCTTCCGGCGACCAGAGGTATTTCAGGTAGTCTTCGGCTGCCACGCGGGTGCCTTTCTTCTCGACCACTTTGTCGACCACCGACACTGGCGGCTCGGCTTCGGCGGACACGCTTGGGTAGATCACTTCGAACTGATCACGGCCGAATTCACGGGCGATCATTTCCGCTTCGTTCTCGAAGGTCACCAGCACGTCGCCGATCTGGTTGGTCATGAAGGTAGTGGTCGCCGCACGGCCACCGGTGTCGAGTACGGGTGCTTGCTTGAACAGCTTGCCGACAAAGGCCTTGGCCTTGTTCTCGTCGCCGCCGTTTTTCAGCACGTAGCCCCAGGCCGACAGGTAGGTGTAGCGGCCGTTACCCGAAGTTTTCGGGTTGGGCACGATCACTTGCACGCCATCCTTGAGCAGGTCCGGCCAGTCTTTCAGGGCTTTGGGGTTGCCTTTGCGCACGATAAATACGGTGGCAGAAGTGAACGGGGCGCTGTTGTTCGGCAGGCGCGTGACCCAGTTGTCCGGCACCAGTTTGCCGTTGTCTACCAGGGCGTTGATGTCGGTGGCCATGTTCATGGTGATCACGTCCGCCGGCAGGCCGTCGATCACCGAGCGCGCTTGTTTGCTGGAACCGCCGAAGGACATCTGCAGGGTCAGCTTGTCGTTCGGGTGCTCGGCTTCCCAGTGCTTCTGGAAGGCGGCGTTGTAGTCCTTGTAGAAGTCGCGCATCACGTCGTAGGAGACGTTGAGCAGTGTGACGGGGGCTGCCTGGACGGCGCCCGCCAGGGCAAGGCCGGCGGCCAGTAGAGAGGCGCTAACGAGTTTTTTCACTGCTCATTCCTTGTTGTTCGAGAAGGTTATTGATTGAGTGGGGGCAATTTGCCATCGACTATAACGGGCAGCGCATAGACGTTTAAAGATTAAAACGCTCTTTGCTTATTCGATTTTCTTGAAAAGATTATTCCCACAGCGTGCACAGAAAGCGGCGTTGGGCTCGTGGCTGTCTTTCTTGCACACCGGGCAGTCGTGTTGCAGCTGTTCTCCGCGCATGGCGTTGGCCAGTTCTGCGGTGAAAATCCCGGTGGGCACGGCGATGATCGAATAACCGGTGATCATCACCAGCGACGAAATCACCTGACCCAGCGGGGTCTTGGGCACGATGTCGCCAAAGCCCACGGTGGTCAGGGTCACGATAGCCCAGTAGATGCCCTTGGGAATGCTGGTAAAGCCATGTTCCGGGCCTTCGATCACGTACATCAGGGTGCCGAATACGGTCACCAGCGTGCACACACTCACCAGGAACACCACGATCTTCTGCTTGCTGCCCCGCAGCGCCGCCATCAAGTAGTTGGCCTGCTTGAGGTACGGCCCTAGCTTGAGCACACGGAAGATCCGCAGCATCCGGATGATCCGAATGATCAGCAGGTACTGCGCGTCGCTGTAATACAGCGCAAGGATACCGGGCACGATGGCCAGCAGATCCACCAGCCCATAAAAGCTGAACGCATAGCGCAACGGCTTGGGCGAGCAATACAGCCGCAACCCATACTCGATGGCGAAGATGATGGTGAAGCCCCACTCGATGTAGGCCAGCACATCGGCGTAGTTGTCGTGCACCTCCTGGATGCTGTCGAGGATCACGATCACAAGGCTGGCGAGGATGATCAGCAGCAGGGTGGAGTCGAAGCGTCGGCCGGCCACGGTGTCGCTCTGGAACACCATTACATACAGCCGTTGACGCCAGTTGTTGCTGTCCATGGAAATCGCCTGAATCGAAGATCGAGCAAGCCTAGGGGGATTCGAAGGGGCTGTCCATGCGGGGTTTGCGCAGCATCCGGCGGGTAGCATGCACCAGCCAGCAAGCGAGGATAAACGGCGCGGTCAGCGCGGGCAGGTGCAGGGCAGCGAAGCCCGGCGTAAGGATGATCGCCAGGCCGATGCCGAGCAGTGGCAACCAGGGTTGGCGACGTGTCTGGCTCAGGGCCAGCGCGGCCAAGGCCGGGTTATAGCTGTGCAGGCCGAGCAGGGCGCTGGTGGGTTCGCCGAGCAGCAGCGCGATCAATACACCCGCGCAGGCCCCGATAAGTGCCCATACGGCAGCGCGCGGGCTGGCCAGCCACAGGCCAACGGCGATCAACACACCGGCCATGGGTTGATCCAGCAGCATGATTTGGGCGATCCCGGTGAAAGGCGCGCTGATGAGCGACAACATGTCCGGTTCGGTCAGGGCAAACGAGCTCGGCGGCACGCTGCCCAGCAGCAGCCAGCCGAGGCCGACAAACGGCGCGGTGTAGGCGGGCAAGTCACCGGGACGGCCGGCGTGTTTCAACCATTGCCGCGTCAGCATCGCCGCCAGGCCACCGCACGCCAGGATCAGCGGTGGCAACAGCGCCGACCAATCGAAATGCTGGCTGATCAACAGGCCCAGCAACACACCGTTGTAGCTATAGAGCCCGGCCTGGCGCTCGGCCTTGGGATAGCCCCGGCGCTGTGCCGTGAGCAAACCCGCAACGCCACCAAGCAGTGCGCCGCCGAACAAGGTCGGGGCGCCCACCAGGATGGCCAGCAGGCACAGCAGGCCGCACAGCGGCTGGCGCTGCAGGAAAATCTGGCTGAAGCCGTTGAGCAGGGCTTCGGCCCAGTCGGGGCAGTTTGGGTTGTGCATTTGGGTAAGTCAGTTAGACCGAGTTGCCCTTATCGCAGGCAAGCCAGCTCCCACACTCGACTGTATTCACACGTCACCATGTGGGAGCGGGCTTGCCCGCGATGAGGCCCTGGCAGACGCTAAATCAACGTCTCGATACGCAGCGAATTGGTCGACCCCGGCTGTCCAAACGGCACCCCCGCAGTTATCACCAACGTATCCCCGCGCTGCGCCATGCCTTGGGCCTGGGCAATTTCCAACGCCGTCGAGCACACCTCATCCACCTGGCGCAGTCGATCGTTCACCACCGAATGCACGCCCCACGCCACGCTCAAGCGCCTGGCGGTAGACAGGTTTGGCGTGAGGTTGAGAATCGGCGCCACTGGCCGTTCCCGCGCCGCGCGAAGGCTGGAGCTGCCGGACTCGCTGTAGTTCACCAGCACCGCCACCGGCAGGATGCTGCTGATACGGCGGATCGCACAGCTGATGGCGTCCGACACCGTGGCATCGGCTTTTGGCCGGCTGACATCCAGTTGCGCCTGGTAGTCCGGGCCGTTTTCCACCTGGCGGATGATCTTGCTCATCATCTGCACGGCTTCCAGCGGGTACTCGCCCGAAGCGGTTTCGGCCGACAACATCACCGCATCCGCGCCTTCGGCCACCGCATTGGCAACATCGGTGACTTCGGCGCGGGTGGGGGCCGGAGAGAAGCGCATCGACTCAAGCATCTGCGTCGCTACCACCACGGGCTTACCCAACTGGCGACAGGTGCTGATGATGTCTTTCTGGATCTGCGGCACGCTCTCGGCCGGCACTTCCACGCCCAGGTCCCCTCTGGCGACCATGATCGCGTCGCTCAGTTCGGCGATTTCCTGCAGGCGCTGCACGGCCGAGGGCTTCTCGATCTTGGCCATCAAAAACGCCCGGTCGCCGATCAGCTCGCGGGCTTCGCGGATGTCTTCCGGGCGCTGCACGAAGGACAACGCCACCCAGTCCACGCCCAGCTCCAGGCCAAAGCTCAAGTCGCGCCGATCCTTGGCGGTCAATGGGCTGAGTTCCAACAGGGCTTGCGGGACGTTCACACCTTTGCGGTCCGACAGTTCGCCGCCGTTGAGCACGGTGGTGTCGATCGCATTAGCGTGCTTGGTGATGACGCGCAGGCGCAGCTTGCCGTCGTCCAGCAGCAGGTCCATGCCGGGTTCCAGCGCTGCGATGATTTCCGGGTGGGGCAGGTTGACCCGGCGTTGATCACCCGGCGTTTCGTCCAGGTCCAGGCGCAAGGCCTGGCCGCGCACCAATTGCACCTTGCCCTCGGCAAAGCGCCCGACGCGCAGCTTCGGCCCTTGCAGGTCCATGAGGATGCCCAGCGGGTAATTGAGCTGGCGTTCCACCTGGCGAATCCACTGATAGCGCTGGGCGTGATCGGCGTGGTCGCCATGGCTAAAATTGAGCCGGAAGATGTTCACCCCAGCTTCCACCAGCTCACGGATGTCATCGATGCCGTCGGTGGCCGGGCCCAGGGTGGCGAGGATCTTGACCTTCTTGTCAGGCGTCATGTGTCGGGTTCCCAAGAATCAGAATGGCGCGGAAGTCGTTGACGTTGGTGCGCGTCGGCTCGGTGACGATCAACCCGTCGAGGGCGGCGAAATAGCCGTAGCCGTTGTTGTTGTCCAACTCATCACTGGCCGACAGGCCGAGGGCTTCGGCGCGCGAGTAGCTGCACGGCGTCATGATCGCGCCGGCGTTGTCTTCCGAGCCGTCGATGCCGTCGGTGTCACCGGCCAGGGCGTACACGCCGGGCAGGCCCTTGAGGCTGTCGGTGAGGCTCAGCAGGAACTCGGCGTTGCGCCCACCACGGCCATTGCCGCGCACGGTGACGGTGGTTTCACCGCCGGACAGGATCACGCACGGCGCCGCCAATGGCTGGCCGTGCTGCACGATTTGGCGGGCGATGCCGGCGTGCACCTTGGCCACGTCCCGCGCTTCGCCTTCCAGGTCGCCGAGGATCAACGGGCTGAACCCGGCCTGACGGACTTTTACCGCCACTGCTTCCAGGGATTGCTGGGGGCGGGCGATCAGTTGGAAGTGGCTGCGGGCGAGCACCGGGTCGCCGGGCTTGACGGTTTCCGAGGCGGGGTTCTGCAACCAGCTACGCACCGAGGCGGGGGCGTCGATGTTGTAACGCTTGAGGATCGCCAGGGCTTGCGCCGAGGTGCTCGGGTCGCCGACGGTGGGGCCGGACGCAATCACCGTGGCCTGGTCGCCCGGCACATCGGAAATCGCGTAGGTGTACACCGTAGCCGGCCACGCGGCCTTGGCCAGTCGCCCGCCTTTGATTGCCGAGAGGTGCTTGCGCACGCAGTTCATCTCGCCAATGGTGGCGCCGGATTTGAGCAAGGCTTTGTTGATGGTCTGTTTGTCGGCCAGGGTGATGCCTTCGGCCGGCAACGCCAGCAGGGCAGAGCCACCGCCGGACAACAGGAAGATCACACGGTCGTCTTCGCCCAGGTTGCTGATCAGCTCCAGCACGCGCTTGGCCACGGCCAAGCCAGCGGCATCGGGCACCGGGTGCGCGGCTTCGACCACTTCGATTTTCTTGCAGGGGGCGCCGTGACCATAGCGGGTAACCACCAGGCCGGTGACTTCACCTTGCCAGCAGTTTTCCACCACCAGCGCCATGGCGGCGGCGGCTTTGCCGGCGCCGATCACGATCACACGGCCACTGCGGTCGGCAGGTAGATAAGGTTCAAGGACTTGCCGGGGGTGGGCGGCGTCGATGGCTGTGGCAAACAGCTCGCGAAGCAGGTGTTGCGGATCGACCGACATAAGCGGGCTCCCGGGGGATTCTTGTTATTAGATGTAAGACTTGGAATGGGGACCCACTGTGGGAGCTGGCTTGCCTGCGATAGCGGTGTGTCAGGCAATGAATGTCTAGCTGAAAGACCGCTATCGCAGGCAAGCCAGCTCCCACACTGGATTGCATTTCAGAGGGTGTTACTTATCGCGGATCGAGAAGTTGGCCATATGTTCCAGGCCCTTGATCAGCGCCGAGTGGTCCCAATTGCCGCCACCAATTGCCGTGCACGTACTGAACACCTGTTGTGTGCCAGCGGTGTTCGGCAGGTTGATCCCCAGCTCCTTGGCACCGGCCAACGCCAGGTTCAAATCCTTCTGGTGCAGGTTGATCCGGAAGCCCGGATCGAAGGTGCCCTTGATCATGCGTTCGCCATGCACTTCCAAAATCTTCGACGAAGCAAAACCACCCATCAGTGCTTCACGCACCTTGGCCGGATCCGCACCGTTCTTGGAGGCGAACAGCAGCGCTTCGGCTACCGCCTGGATGTTCAGCGCAACGATGATCTGGTTGGCCACCTTGGCGGTCTGGCCGTCGCCATTGCCGCCCACCAGGGTGATGTTCTTGCCCATGGCCTGGAACAGCGGCAGGGCGCGTTCGAAGGTCTGCGGCTCGCCACCGATCATGATGCTCAGGCTGCCAGCCTTGGCGCCGACTTCACCGCCGGACACTGGGGCGTCCAGGTACTGGGCGCCGGTCCCGTTGATCTTGGCGGCAAATGCCTTGGTGGCGGTGGGGGAGATCGAACTCATGTCGATCACCACCTTGTTCGGCGACAGGCCAGCGGCCACGCCGTCGGCGCGGAACAGCACATCATCGACCTGCGGGGTGTCGGGCACCATCACGATGATGAACTCGGCTTCCTGGGCCACTTGCTGCGGGCTGGCCAAGGCGATGGCGCCGGCGTCGATCAGCGCTTGTGGGGCCTTGCCGTGGTGCTCGGAGAGGAACAGTTGGTGACCTGCTTTTTGCAGGTTGGCGGCCATGGGTTGGCCCATGATGCCGGTGCCGATAAATCCGATTTTAGCCATGAGAAATTCCTCTTGTTATGTGGGAGCTGGCTTGCCTGCGATGGCATCACCGCAGTGCGACGTGAAGACCGAGGTGTCTGCATCGCAGGCAAGCCAGCTCCCACATTTTTTTGTGTTGTGTCGGTTAGATCGCGTTGTGGGTCTTGAGCCAGCCAAGGCCGGCTTCGGTGGTGGTCAGCGGCTTGTATTCGCAACCCACCCAGCCCTGGTAACCAATGCGGTCCAAGTGTTCGAACAGGAAGCGATAGTTGATCTCACCGGTGCCTGGCTCGTTGCGCCCTGGGTTGTCCGCCAACTGGATGTGGTTGATTTCACCCAGGTGCGCGGCCATGGTGCGGGCCAGGTCGCCTTCCATGATTTGCATGTGATAGATGTCGTACTGCAGGAACAGGTTGGCGCTGCCCACCTGCTCGCGAATCGACAGGGCTTGGGCCGTGTTGTTCAGGTAGAAACCCGGGATGTCGCGGGTGTTGATCATCTCCATCACCAGCTTGATCCCCACCGCTTGCAGCTTGTCGGCGGCGTACTTGAGGTTGGCGACGAAGGTTTTTTCCAGGGTTTCGTCATCCACACCGGCAGGGCGAATACCCGCCAGGCAGTTGATCTGGGTGTTGCCCAGCACTTGGGCGTAGGCGATGGCCAGGTTGACCCCGGCGCGGAACTCCTCGACCCGATCCGGGTGGCATGCCAGGCCGCGTTCGCCCTTGGCCCAGTCACCGGCCGGCAGGTTGAACAGCACTTGGGTCAGGCCGTTGGCGTCGAGGTGTGCCTTGATTTCAGCCGAGCTGAATTCGTAGGGGAACAGGTACTCGACACCTTCGAAGCCCGCCTCGGCGGCCGCTTTGAATCGAGCAAGAAAGTCCTGCTCGGTGAACAGCATGGACAGGTTGGCGGCAAAACGCGGCATAGGGTTCTCCTTAATCGAGCAGGGAAATAGCGGTCGGCGCGTCATTGCCCACCAGTGCCAGATCTTCGAATTCGTTGACGGCGTTGATCTCGGTGCCCATGGAAATATTGGTCACGCGCTCCAGGATGATCTCGACGATCACTGGCACCTTGAACTCTTCGATCATCTCTTGTGCCTTGCGTAAGGCCGGCTGGATCTGGCCCGGTTCAAACACACGCAGTGCCTTGCAACCGAGGCCTTCGGCAACGGCGACGTGGTCGACGCCATAGCCGTTCAGTTCCGGTGCGTTGAGGTTGTCGAAGGACAGCTGCACGCAGTAATCCATCTCGAAACCACGCTGCGCCTGGCGGATCAGCCCCAGGTAGGAGTTGTTCACCACCACGTGGATGTACGGCAGCTTGAACTGCGCGCCCACGGCCAGTTCTTCGATCATGAACTGGAAGTCATAGTCGCCGGACAGTGCCACCACCTTGCGGCTTGGGTCGGCCTTGACCACGCCGAGGGCGGCTGGAATTGTCCAGCCCAGCGGGCCGGCCTGGCCGCAGTTGATCCAATGGCGAGGCTTGTACACGTGCAGGAACTGCGCGCCGGCAATCTGCGACAGGCCGATGGTGCTGACGTAGCAGGTGTCTTTGCCGAACACTTGGTTCATCTCTTCGTAGACGCGTTGCGGCTTGACCGGCACGTTGTCGAAGTGAGTCTTGCGGTGCAAGGTGGCCTTGCGCTGCTGGCAGTCGTTCAACCAGGCGCTGCGGTCCTTGAGCTTGCCGGCGGCTTTCCACTCGCGGGCGACCTCGATGAACATCGTCAGTGCGGAACCGGCGTCGGACACGATGCCCAGGTCCGGGGTGAATACGCGACCGATTTGCGTCGGCTCGATGTCGACGTGAATGAACTTGCGGCCTTCGGTGTACACCTCAACCGAACCGGTGTGACGGTTGGCCCAACGGTTACCGATACCCAGCACCACGTCCGACTTGAGCATCGTCGCGTTGCCGTAGCGATGGGAGGTTTGCAGGCCAACCATGCCGACCATCTGCGGGTGATCGTCGGGGATCGTGCCCCAGCCCATCAGGGTCGGGATCACTGGAATGCCGGTCAATTCAGCGAACTCCACCAGCAGCTCGCTGGCGTCGGCGTTGATCACGCCGCCGCCGCTGACCAGCAATGGGCGCTCAGCCTGGTCGAGCAGGGCCAGGGCTTTCTCCACCTGCACGCGGGTCGCCAATGGCTTGGCCAGGGGCAGCGGCTGGTAGGCATCGATGTCGAATTCGATCTCGGCCATCTGCACGTCGAACGGCAGGTCGATCAGCACTGGGCCTGGGCGGCCGGAGCGCATTTCGTAGAAGGCTTTCTGGAACGCGTACGGCACTTGGCCGGGTTCCAGGACAGTGGTTGCCCACTTGGTCACCGGCTTGACAATGCTGGTGATGTCCACGGCCTGGAAGTCTTCCTTGTGCATACGTGCACGCGGGGCCTGGCCAGTGATGCACAGGATCGGAATCGAGTCCGCCGAGGCGCTGTACAGGCCGGTGACCATGTCGGTGCCCGCCGGGCCCGAAGTACCGATGCACACGCCGATGTTGCCGGCCTTGGTGCGGGTGTAACCCTCGGCCATGTGGGAGGCGCCTTCAACGTGGCGAGCAAGGACGTGATCGATGCCACCCACCTTCTGCAAGGCCGAGTACAGCGGGTTGATCGCGGCGCCTGGGATACCGAAGGCGGTGTCCACGCCTTCACGGCGCATCACCAGGACTGCGGCTTCGATTGCTCTCATTTTGCTCATGGTTTTGGTGCCTCTTGCGTTTTGTAATTGTATACAAGTGGTGTCTGGACAAAGTGTATTCACGGCGAGCTGCGCAGGTCAATTCATTTTATTGGCAGGCCTTTGCGTTCGTCGGAAGGCATTTTTTCGACGTATGGAAGGTTTGTGCGAAAATATTGTATACAAAAACAAATATCATTGTGTTCTATTTGTTTGATCGAGCATCTGATCTTTCAGGTCTCCACCCGTTTTTCCATAACAAGATAAGGACGGCACCATGAGCGCTTTAACCTTGAAAATTGCCACCCAACTGGCCAGCCAGGCCCTCACCGCAGGGCGCACCATTTCGGCGGCGCCGCTGACCATTGCGGTGCTCGACAGCGGCGGCCATCTCGTCACCCTGCAACGGGAAGACGGCGCCAGCCTGTTGCGCCCGCAGATCGCCATCGGCAAGGCCTGGGGCGCGATTGCGCTGGGCAAGGGCTCACGTTTGCTGGCACTGGACGCGCAGCAACGCCCGGCATTTATCGCGGCGTTGAACAGCCTGGGGCAGGGCAGCGTGGTGCCGGCACCGGGTGGGGTGTTGATTCGGAATCAGGATGGGGTGGTGCTGGGGGCGATCGGGATCAGCGGGGATACGTCGGATATTGACGAGCAGTGTGCGATCACGGCGATAGAGGGGGTGGGGTTGTTGGCGGATGCGGGGGTTTCGGCTTGATTGTAATGTGACTCCTAGGGCCTCTTCGCGAGCAAGCCCGCTCCCACAGTTTGAAATGCATTCCCCTGTGGGAGCGGGCTTGCCCGCGATGCAGGCGACTCGGTTCCAAATCAAAGCCAAATGGCATCCCACAGTGGATAGTCGCCGTATTTTTTCACCAGCCCAGCTCTCAAGGGATTAGCCACGATGTACCTCGCGATCCCTTCAAGGCTTTCCTCCCGACGCACCGCATGGTCGTGAAAACCGGGTTGCCAGAGTCGACCTTGGCGTCCAGCGGCTGCATTCACCACACGAGTACTTTTGGATTTCACTTGTCGCATCAAATCAGCAAGTGAGCCTTTTTCCAGCGATACAAGCCAATGGAAATGATCAGGCATGACGACCCAGGCCAACGAAGTCGCCAGGCCTTGGTATTGGGCGTTTCTGAATTGTTGAACGACCAATCGGCCAAGCTTGAAGTCTTGAAAAACTGGTTCGCGATCAAGGGTGTTGGTCGTCAGTAAATAGATGCGGTTGGATTCGTCATAGCGACCGATACGCAAGCGCTTTGAAGCGGGGAGATCAGGCATTCCATGGCCTCTCTTCAATAGGGGTTCTGAGAGGCTAGATCTGGAGAAGGGAAATCGATGGACGGCCTTTTGGCAGGATGTGTCTGGATGGGCGCTATCGCGGGCAAGCCCGCTCCCACAGGGGGCTCGCAGTGTTCTTACATTTTGTGTGCGACGCAGAACAGTGTGGGAGCTGGCTTGCCTGCGATAGCGGCACCTCGGTCTCTCAGTCCGGCTCACACCCCTTCAACACCAACCGAATAATCGTCTGCGCCGCCGCTTCATAATCCGCTTCATCCAGCTTGGCCTTCCCGGTCACTGCCGAAATCTGCCAGTCAAAATCCGCATACGTCTGCGTCGCCGCCCAGATGCTGAACATCAAGTGGTTGGGGTCAATGGCCGCGATCAGGCCGCGATCTACCCAGTTCTGGATGCACGTGATGTTGTGCTTGGCCTGGGCGTTGAGTTGCTCGACCTGGTCAGCGCTGAGGTGCGGGGCGCCGTGCATGATTTCGCTGGCAAAGACCTTGGAGGCGAACGGCAGGTCGCGGGAAATGCGGATTTTTGAGCGGATGTAATTGCTCAGCACTTCCTTGGGCTCGCCCTCCGGGTTGAACGGCGTGGAAGCGGCCAGGATCGGCTCGATAATGCTTTCGAGCACCTCGCGGTAGAGGTTGTCCTTGGACTTGAAGTAGTAATAGACGTTGGGCTTGGGCAGCCCGGCCTTGGCGGCGATGTCGCTGGTTTTGGTCGCGGCGAAGCCCTTGTCGGCAAACTCCTCGCTCGCCGCCCGCAGGATTTTTTCTTTATTACGCTCGCGAATGCTGCTCATAAACCTGGAATTTCCTTGCCAAGACTGGCGGTTGCGCATGGTAGCACCGGCGCTGCGCAGCGCTCAAGAATCGTGCCGCAGCCCGTGTACCACGGGCGTTACACAGACATTGTCTGTCTTGAGGCTGAACGCATTCAAGGTAGTACAGGCAGGCGTCGGGCAGGCTGCTAGAGTTCAGGTCAACCTAGTATTGGGCTTTCGAGTGAGAAACCGTGGAGAAACGCAAACGACGTACGTTCGCCTGGATCATCGGCGCCGTGCTGGTGGTGTTGGTGATTGCCCTGGGCCTGCATTTTTTGGGCGGCGCGCCCAAAGCCAAACCGCCGTCTCCCGGTGAGCCGGTCGCTGTGGTGCCGGTGGTGTTGCAGGACGTGCCGGTCTATATCGACGCCCTTGGCACCGTGACGCCAACCCGCAGTGTCACCGTGGTCAGCCAGGTCGATGGCATCCTCAGCAGCGTCGAATTCAAGGAAGGCCAGCACGTCAGTAAGGGCCAGGTGATCGCCCGTATCGACGACCGCGCGCTCAAGGCGCAACTGGCGGTGGCCAAAGGCACCTTGGCCCATGACCAGGCGGTACTCGCCAACGCCCAGCGCGACCTTGCCCGCTACCGTGATCTGGTCAAGGCCGGCTCCACCAGTCAACAAACCCTCGACACCCAGGCCTCCCTGGTCCAGCAGCAACAAGGCACCGTGGCCGCTGACCAAGGCAATGTGCAGAACCTTGAAGTGCAACTGAGCTACTGCACCATCACCTCGCCGGTGGATGGCGTGGTCGGTTTGCGCCAAGTCGACCCGGGAAACTACGTCACCACCACCAGCACCACTGGCATCGTGGTGATCACCCAGATGAACCCGGCCACCGTGGTGTTTGCCGTGCCCGAGGATGACCTTGGCGCGATCAACCAGGCACTGGCCCGTGGCAGCGTCACGGTGCTGGCGTACGACCGCAATAAAAAGTCCCTGCTGGCCACGGGCAACCTGCTGGCCCTGGATAACCAGGTGGACACCAGCACCGGTACGATCAAGGTCAAGGCGCAGTTCGATGACTCGGGCAATGCGCTGTTTCCCAACCAATTCGTCAACGCACGCTTGAAAGCCGACACCTTGAGCCAGGTGGCCGTGGTGCCCACCCGTGCGATCCAGCACGGCAGCAAGGGCGACTTCGTGTTTGTGGTCAACGGCAACAAGGCCAGCCTGCGCAACGTGAAGACGGGCGCGTCGATGGGCGATGTTTCGGCGATCCTCGACAACGGCGTCAAGCCGGGCGAGCAAGTGGTGACCGAAGGGGCCGACAAACTGGACGATGGATCGCCCGTGAAGGTCGTCGCCCAGTGAGGAGTCGTCGAACATGAACATTTCGCGGCCCTTTATCGAACGTCCTGTTGCTACCACCCTGATGATGGTCGCGGTGCTGTTGCTTGGCCTGTTGGGCTATCACTTGCTGTCGGTGTCGGCGTTGCCCGAAGTCGACTACCCGACCATCCAGGTCTTCACCCAATACCCTGGCGCCAGCCCGGACGTGGTCAGTTCCTCGATCACTGCACCGCTGGAGCGCCAGCTCGGCGAAATGCCGGGGCTCAAGTCGATGAACTCCACCAGTTCCGATGGCGCCTCGGTGGTCACGTTGCAATTTGACCTGTCGTTGTCGCTGGACGTGGCCGAGCAGGAGGTGCAGGCGGCGATCAACGCGGCGGGCACTTTCCTGCCGGCGAACTTGCCGTACCCGCCGGTGTACAGCAAGGTCAATCCGGCGGATGCGCCTGTACTGACCCTGTCGCTGAGCTCCGACGTGCTGCCGCTGACCAAGGTCGAAGACCTGGCCGACACGCGCCTGGCGCAGAAGATCTCGCAGATCACCGGTGTCGGCCTGGTGACCATCAGTGGCGGCCAACGCCCGGCAGTGCGGGTCGAGGCCAACACCTCGGCGCTGAACAGCCTGGGGCTGTCGCTGGATGATTTGCGCACCTCGCTGGGCAACGCCAACGTCAACCAGGCCAAGGGCAATATCGATGGCAAGTTCCAGGCGTATTCCATCGGTGCCAACGACCAGTTGCAGTCGGCCGAGGAATACCGCGACCTGGTGATCGCCTACAAGAACGGCGCGCCGATTCGCCTGTCGCAGATCGCCAGTTCCACCCAAGGCCCGGAGAACCCACGCCAGGCTGCATGGACGGACGACACGCCGTCCATCGTGCTGAATATCCAGCGTCAACCTGGCGCCAACGTGATCCAGGTGGTCGACCGGGTGCAACAACTGCTGCCCAAATTGCGTGCCAGCTTGCCGGGTACCCTGAAGGTCGCGGTGCTGACCGACCGCACCCAGACCATCCGCGCCTCAGTGACCGATGTGCAGTACGAACTGGGCCTGGCGATCCTGTTGGTCGTCATCGTGATCTTCATTTTCCTGCGCAATATCCCGGCGACTATCATTCCCGCCGTCACCATCCCGCTGACGTTGATTGGCACGTTGGCAGTGGCCTACGCGCTGGGCTTTTCCCTCAACAACCTGACGCTGATGGCGTTGACCATCGCCATCGGGTTCGTGGTGGATGACGCCATCGTGATGATCGAAAACATCACCCGTTACCTGGAGGCCGGCGACACGCCGTTACAGGCGGCGCTCAAAGGCGCGGAGCAGATAGGCTTCACCATCATTTCGCTGTCCATCGCGCTGATCGCGGTGATGATCCCGTTGTTGTTCATGGGCGATGTGGTCGGGCGGTTGTTCCGGGAGTTCGCCATGACGGTGGCGGTGACCATTGTGATTTCGGCGGTGATTTCGCTGACGCTGACGCCGATGATGTGCGCGCGCATGCTCAAGTCTAAACATGAAGAGCGCCGACCAGATTTCTTCGACCGTATCAACCGCCATTACGTCCGCGGTCTGGACTGGGTATTGGCACACCGCACCCTCACGCTGATCTCGGTGGTGCTTACCGCCGCGCTGACCTTGTTCACGTTGGTGATCATGCCCAAGGGCTTTTTCCCCGACCAGGACACCGGCCTGATCCAGGGTATCTCCCAGGCTTCACCAACCATCTCGTTCCAGCAGATGCAGGTGGAGCAACAACGCCTGGCCGCGCGCATCCTCAAGGACCCGGCGGTGCAGAGCCTGTCGTCGTTCGTCTGGATCGACCAGACCAACCCCACCATCAACCAAGGCAACCTGCTGATCAATCTCAAGCCACGCGGCGAACGTGACAGCAGCACCGCTGTGATCCGCCGCCTCGCGGATGCCAACGCCGACGACGCCGGCATCCGCCTGTACCTGCACTCGGTGCAGGACCTGACCCTGGACGCCACGGTGTCCACCACCAGCTACCGCCTGGGCCTGCAAGCCACCGACCCGGATGAGCTGGAGCAATGGACCACCAAACTGCTGGCGGCGATCAAGCAAGACCCGATGTTCACCGACGTGCAAAGCCAGGCCATGCAGTTCGGCAACCAGATCAAACTGACCTTCGACCGCGCCACCGCTTCACGCCTGGGCATTACCCCACAGGCCATCGACGACGTGCTGTACGACGCCTTCGGCCAGCGCCAGGTGTCGACCATCTACACCCAGCTCAACCAGTACCACGTGGTGATCGCCACCGACCATCCGCCGCGCAACCTGCCGGATTTGCTCACGGGTTTGTACGTGGATATTCCCGGCGGCGGGGTGGCGCCGTTGTCGAGCATGGCGACCATGGAAGTGGTGCGTGCGCCGGTCACCATCAACCGCCTGGGGCAATTCCCCTACGCCGATGTGTCGTTCAACCTGGCACCCGGGCAGACGTTGGGCGCTGCGGTCACGCGCCTGCAGGACATCGAGGCCAAGGTTGGCTTGCCGCTGTCGGTACAGGCCAACCTTGAAGGCGCGGCGGCCACATTCCAGGCGTCGCTGTCCAACCAGGTGTTCCTGGTATTGGCGGCGATCGTGGTGGTGTACCTGATGCTGGGGATTCTGTATGAGAGCTTCGTGCACCCGGTGACGATCCTCTCGACCCTGCTGTCGGCAGCGCTCGGCGCGTTGCTGGCGCTGCTGATCACCGGCACGCAATTCGACATCATCGGCTTGATCGGCATCGTGCTGCTGATCGGCATCGTCATGAAGAACGGCATCATGATGGTCGACTTCGCCCTGGAGCTGCTGCGTGAGCAAGGCTTGAGCCCGGTGGACGCGATTCGCCAGGCGGCGGAGCTGCGCTTCCGGCCGATCCTGATGACCAGCATGGCTTCGCTGTTTGGTGCGGTGCCGTTGGCACTGGGCACCGGTATCGGTTCGGAGCTGCGCCACCCGCTGGGCATCGCAATCATCGGCGGGCTGTTGCTGAGCCAGTTGCTCACGTTGTTTTCCACACCGGTGATCTTCCTCGCCATGCACAACCTGGGTGAGCGTTTCAGCCGTCGCCAAGCGGCCGTGGAATGATGCGATGAACCTGAGTGCGCCGTTTATCCATCGCCCGATTGCCACCACGTTGCTGGCAGCGGGACTCGCCTTGTTTGGCATATTGGCCTTCAACTTGCTGCCGGTAGCGCCACTGCCGGAAGTGGACTTCCCGACTATCAGCGTCAGCGCTTCCTTACCCGGCGCCGACCCAACCACCGTCGCCAGTTCAGTGGCCACGCCGCTGGAGCGCCAGTTCGGGCAGATCGCCGGGGTCACGCAGATGACTTCCGCCAGCAGCTTGGGCTCGACCCGCATCACCCTGCAGTTTGACCTCAGCCGCGACATCGACGGCGCGGCGCGGGATGTACAGGCGGCTATCAACGCGGCGCGCAGCAACTTGCCCAGCGACCTGTCCGGCAACCCGACCTACCGCAAGGTCAACCCGGCCGATTCGCCGATCCTGATCATCAGCCTGACCTCCGACAGCGCCACGCCGGGGCAGATGTATGACGCCGCCTCGACCGTGCTGGAGCAGCGCCTGTTGCAGACCACTGGCGTCGGCGATGTGACGGTGGGCGGCGGTGCGCTGCCGGCGGTGCGTATCGAACTCAACCCGGACCGGCTCAACCAATACGGCGTTAGCCTGGAGCAAGTGCGCCAGGTGATCAGCGCATCCAACGCCAACCTGCCCAAGGGCAATGTGGCAGTGGGTGACCGTTCCTATGGCATCGGCGCCAATGACCAGTTACTTGACCCCAACGATTACGGTCCGTTGGTGGTCAAGGAGAAGAACGGCGACCTGATTCGCATCGCCGACCTCGGCTATGTGCGTGAAGACGTGCAGGACCTGCGCAACTTCGGCCTGTCCAATGGCAAGCCGGCGGTGCTGTTGGTGGTGTTCAAGCAGCCGGGCGCCAACGTGATCGACACGGTGGATGCAGTGAAGGCTTCGTTGCCGTTTCTGCAAAGTTCGATCCCGGCTTCGATCAAGCTCGACCTGCTGATGGACCGCACCACCACCATCCGCGCGTCGCTGCATGACGTAGAAGTGACGTTGCTGGCGTCGATCCTGCTGGTGACCCTGGTGACGTTCGGTTTCTTCCGTGATTGGCGCAGCACCCTGGTGCCGGCAATTGTGGTGCCGTTGTCGTTGCTCGGTACGTTTGGCGCGATGTATTTCCTCGGCTATAGCCTGAATAACCTGTCGCTGATGGCGCTGACCATTTCCACCGGTTTTGTGGTGGATGACGCCATCGTCGTGGTGGAAAACATCATGCGCCACCTGGAGAAAGGCGAAAGCCGGGTGCAAGCGGCGCTGGCCGGCACCAAGGAAGTCGGGTTCACCGTGCTGACCATCAGCGTGTCGTTGGTGGCGGTGTTTATTCCGCTGTTGTTGATGGGCGGGATCGTCGGGCGACTGTTTCGCGAGTTCTCGGTGTCGTTGTCGGTGGCCATCGTGATCTCGATGGTGATCTCGTTGACGGTCACGCCGATGCTTGCCAGCGTATTGCTGCGCGCGCCCAAGGATATTAGCGAGGGTAACGAGCATCCGGACTCGCGCTTTCATCGTTTCTACGACCGCACCTTGGGCTGGGTGATCGACCACTCGATCCTGATGGGTTTTGTGACGGTGCTGGTAATTGCGCTCGCGGGCGTGCTGTACGTGTTGGTGCCCAAGGGCTTCTTTCCCCAGGAAGACACCGGGCGCTTGCAGGGCAGTATCCTGGCGGCGCAGAGCATTTCCTACGGGGCGATGCAGAAGGACTTCACCGCGATCAACCACAAGGTCATGCAAAACCCCAACGTGGAAACGGCGGCGGGGTTTGTCGGTGGTGGTGGCGGTGGCGGCGGGGCGGTCAACAGTGCGCAGATGTTCGTGTTGCTCAAGCCCATCGACCAACGCAAGGACAGCGCCACCGAGGTGATCGGCCAGATCCGCCGCACCCTCGGCGACTTGCCGGGCACCAAGCTGTTTTTGCAGGCGGCCCAGGACATCACCGTGGGCGGGCGGCAAAGCGGCGCGCAGTATCAGTACACGCTGACCGCCGACGACCAGCAGTCCCTGGATGAATGGGTGCCCAAGGTGGTGGCGGTGCTGCACAAGCTGCCGCAACTGACGGACCTGAATACCGACCAGCAGGACAACAGCCTGCTGGCCAATGTGCAGGTCAACCGCGACACGGCGGCGCGGCTCGGCGTGGGCATGACGGCGGTGGACCAGACGCTGTACGACGCGTTCGGCCAGCGCCAGGTTTCGACCCTCTACCGCGCCGCCAACCAGTACCACGTGGTGATGGAAATCGCGCCCGAATACTGGGCCGATGCGTCAGCGCTCAAAGGTATTTATGTGCCCACCGGCAGCCAGGCGGTGTCGAGCAAAGGCAGCACCGCCGCGCCAAACCTGGCCAGCCCGGCGGCCTTGGTACCGCTGTCTGCGCTGGCAGATAACGCGGTCGCGCGCACGGCCATTTCCATCAGTCACCAAGGCACTTTTCCGGCGGTGACGGTCTCGTTCAACCTGGCGCCTGGCACCTCGATCGGCCAGGCCACGGCGTTGGTGGACGATGCAGTAAAACAGCTGCGCATGCCCGCCAGCATCACCGGGCAGTTTGCCGGGACGGCCCAGGTGTTCCAGTCCTCGGTGGCCAGCGAGCCGTTGCTGATTGTCGCGGCGCTGCTCTCGGTGTACGTCGTGCTGGGCATCCTCTACGAGAACCTGATGCATCCGCTGACGATCCTCTCCACGCTGCCCTCGGCAGGTGTCGGGGCGTTGATCGCCTTGCTGCTGACCGGCACCGAGCTGTCGATCATCGCGCTGGTGGGGGTGATCCTGTTGATCGGCATCGTGAAGAAGAACGCGATCATGATGATCGACTTCGCCATCACCGAACGGCGCGAGTTTGGCCTGACCGCCAAGGAAGCGATTCGCCGCGCCTGCCTGATCCGCTTCCGGCCGATCATGATGACCACCTTGGCGGCGATCCTTGGCGCACTGCCGCTGGTGCTCGGCACCGGCTATGGCTCTGAACTGCGTCGCCCCTTGGGCATCTCGATTATTGGCGGGTTGTTGCTCAGCCAGGTGCTGACGCTTTACACCACCCCGGTGATTTACCTCTGGCTCGACCGGGCGTCCCAACGCCTGGGGCGGCACAAGGAAGCAAGGTCATGAAACTCAGATACAGCGTGCTGGTGGTTAGCCTGATGCTCGGCGGCTGCATGGTCGGGCCGGATTACCAGAAACCGGCCATGGCGTTGCCGCAGTCGTTCAAGGAGGGCGCGCAGTGGCAGCGCGCGGTGTCCAATCCCCAGGGCGCGTTGGACAGCCAATGGTGGCTGGCGTATCAGGACCCGGTGTTGAACGATTTGGTGGCGCGATCGGCCAAGGCCAACCAGTCGATCATTGCGGCGGAGGCCGCCTATCGGCTGGCCCAGGCACAGGTCGCATCGAGCCGAGCCGGGCTGTGGCCGACGGTGGGCGTGGGATTGTCGGGATCGCGAGGCGAGGGCGGTGACGGCACGACCTCCAGCACCACCACCACCTCCGCCGGCGTAAAAAACACGGTGAGCGCCACGCTCACCGCCAGTTGGGAACCGGACCTTTGGGGCCAGGTACGTCGGGGCATCGAGTCGAGCCAGGCCACGGCGCAGCAGTCCGATGCGTTGCTGGCCGGCGTGCGTTTGTCCATCAGTTCCAGCGTGGCCAGTAACTACCTGGCGTTGCGCCAGATGGATATCGATGTTCGTTTGTTGCAGCAGCAACAGACCATCAACCAGCAGTTGCTGGAGATGATCCAGGCCCAATTCACCCAAGGCGTCGCGACGAATGACCAACTGCTGGTGGCCCAGGACCAGCTGACCACGTCAATTGCCGACCTGCAAACCTCGCAGCGTGACCGTGAACAGTATGAGCACGCCCTGGCGGTGCTGGTGGGCATGGCGCCCAGCGAGTTCAGCGTGGCGCCGCGCAATGATTTCAGCTTCGTCGTACCCCGGCCACCGTTGACCTTGCCGTCGACGTTGCTGCAACGGCGACCGGATGTGGTAGCCGCCGAGCGCTCGGCGGCGGCGGCCAACGCAAAGATCGGCGTAGCGGAGGCCGCGTTTTTCCCGACGTTGGACCTCACGGCTTCGCTGGGCTATCGCGGCAGCGCGTTGGGTGGGTTGTTCTCCCTGCCCAACCGCATCTGGACGTTGGGCCCAGCGTTGGCGGAGACGATCTTTGATGGCGGCGCGCGTGAAGCGGCGGTCAAGCAGGCCGAGGCCAGTTATGACCAGATCGCCGCCAACTATCGCGGCACCGTGCTTAGCGCTTTACAGAACGTTGAGGACAACCTGTCGGCGATCAATCATCTGCAGACCCAGGCCGGTGCCTTCCAACAGGTGTTTGCGCGTAACCAGCAGTTGTTCGGCAGCCAGGAGGCACAGCTGCGTGCGGGTACGGTAAGCCGCGAGGCGGTACTGACTCAGCAGTTGGTGTTGTTGCAGGCCGAGCAGAATCTGCGGGATACCCAAGGGCAGTTGAGCCAGGGCAGTGTGGCGTTGATCCAGAGTTTGGGGGGAGGGTGGCAGACGACTGGGAAATAACTGATGCACCCTATCCAAATGTGGGAGCGGGCTTGCTCGCGAATGCTGAGTTTCAGTCATACATCTGTGACTGAAACACCGTAATTCGCGAGCAAGCCCGCTCCCACATTTGAACTGCGGTTACCCGCGAGATTGCCTCACCTTTGAACTACTCGGCGATCTGCAACTTGCGCGATTCGGTATAGATGTACCGCACCTTTTCATACTCGAACGGTGAGTTCATCTGCCCGTAACGGAAGCTGGTCTGGTAGCGCTTGTCGACCGCGCGCAGGGCCCAGATTTCCGGGTGGTTGGAGCTGACTTCGGACACGTTGAGGAAGTTGATCTCGGTTTCCGCGCCGTAGTCGACGATCAGGCCAGTGGTGTCGCGCAGGTTCGACGGGCCGAAGATCGGCAGTACCAGGTACGCGCCGCCGGGTACGCCGTAGAAGCCCAGGGTTTGGCCGAAGTCTTCGCTTTGACGCGGCAGGCCCATGGCCGTGGCCGGGTCCCACAGGCCGGCGATGCCGATGGTGGTGTTGAGCAGCAGGCGCCCGGTGGTTTCCAGGGAACGATGGCCCTTGAGTTGCAGCAGGCTGTTCAACAGGTTGGGCACGTCGCCCAGGTTGTTGAAGAAGTTGCTGACGCCGGTGCGCAGGAAGCTTGGGGTTACGTAGGTGTAGCCGTTGACCACGGGCAGGAACACCCATTGGTCGAAGCGGTAGTTGAAGTGGTACACCCGACGGTTCCACGACTCCAGCGGGTCATAGACGTTAAGGGCGGTGAGCGACGAACGCTCGAACTCGCGCTGGTCCAGGCCGGGGTTGAACTTGAGCTTGGACAGCGGCTCCTTGAAGCCATCGGAGTCGACCTTGATCGGCTCGTGTGCCTTGCTGTTGTCGGCATTGGCCACGCCCGCGCACATCAAGGCGGCGAGCAGCAGAAGATATTTAGCCACGGAAGAACTCCAGCATGGCGTCGGCGTTGACGCGGTAATTGAGGTTGCCGCAGTGGCCGCCCAGCGGGTAGACGGTCAAGCGATCGCCGAAGGTTTTACGCAGGAAGCCGAGGTCGCCTGGGCCGAGGATCACGTCGTCAGCGTTGTGCATGACCGCGATTTTCGGGCTGTTGTGCAGGTAGTCCTTGAGGGCGTACAGGCTGACCTGGTCAACCAGTTGCAGCAGGCTGCCGCCATCGGAGCGGGCGCGCCACATCGGGATCACCTGCTCGGTGAGGTAGCAGTCGAAGTCGCATTGCAGCGCACGCTTGAGGAACGGCGTGAGGCTGGTGCCTTCGGTGATCGGGTATTTGGGCGGGATGATCAGGCCGCGACGGTTGATCAGGTCCGAGGTAAAGGCAATGTCAGCCGCCGAGAAGCGGAACGAGGTGCCGATCAGCATCGCCATCTGTTCGTTGGTCAGGTGCTGCTTGGACTGCTGGAAGTCGTAGAGCAGGGCATCGTTAAGGTCGATGTAGCCTTTTTGCTGGAAGTAGCGGGTCAGCTTGTTCAGCACCAGCTCATAAAAGGTGGTGGTGTTGTTGATGCCCTTGACCTCGGTCTGCACCAGCTTGTCGAGGTTGGTGATCGAGGTGTAGAGGTTGACCGGCGGGTTCAGCAACAGCACTTTCTTGAAGTTGAAGCTGCGGCGGGTTTCGTCCAGTTTGGCCACGAACGCTGCGTCCAGGCCGCCCAGGCTGTAGCCAGTGAGGTAGAAGTCGGTCACCGGCAACGAGGCGTTTTGCGCGCGCACGGCTTGCATTACGCGGTACATGTCCTCGGCGTCTTCCTGGGTGATCCCCGGGGTGGCGAAGCGCGAAGCGGCGCTGATGAAGTCGAAGCTGGTGGGCGACGACAATTGCACCACGTGGTAACCAGCCTGGTAGTACAGCTTTTTCAGGTATTCGTTGAGGCTGCTGTCATACCGCGCACCGGTGCCTGCGATCAGGAAGATCAGCGGCGCAGCGCGGTCTTGCTTGGCGATGCGGTAGGTGAGCTTCTTCACCGCCCAGAAGTTGTCCGGCAGGCTGAATTCGCGCTCGGGGCGCATGTTCAGGGTGTAGTCGGACTGGTTGATCTCGTCATCACGCGGCAATTTGGGCCGCAGGTCGGGCGGGGTGGTCGCGATGGTCGCTTCAAACGGGTTGGTCAAAGGGTAGCCATAGCTGGCTTGGTCGATATCGACCGCCAGTGCTGACGCACTCAGAAAAAGGCTGCCCAGCAGGGCAGCACAGCGTAAGGAACGGAGCATGACTTAATCCCTAAGAGGAAACGTGCTTAATGAAGTTCGCAGGCTATGACCACCGCGTTGTCACCGAAGTGCCAGCACTCGGCACGAAAAGTCGGAAAATAACGTCGGAATCGGGGTAATAGTAGCCAGACGATACACTTTGCCACGCTTTGGTGAACACTAATTGTGTGTATGCGCCTTGCTAACGGTTGCCAGGGCATTAAGCTGAGCGCCGTTTTTGCCTATTGGAGTCCCCCATGTCCCGTCGTTTGCCATTGATTTTGCTGCTTATTGCCCTGCCGCTGTGGCTGGCCGCCAGTTATGGCGCGCGTTATGGCTTTATGGAGGATGGCAGTTGGGTGGGGATCTGCGCCGATGAAGCCGGTCGCTGGGAATGCCAGTTGCGTTCGAACCTGGGCTTGATGATTCACTTCAAGGTGCTGGGCTGGGCCGCGCTGATCACCTCGGTGCTGGCGTTTTTTGTGCCGGGGCGAGTGGGCTGGGGGTTGGCAGTACTGGGGATGGTGTTCGGGTTGCCGGCGCTCGCGTTGTACAACACGACCTTTGCGGTGTTTGCGGTGGTGGTGGCGGGGTTGCGGTTGGTCAGGAAGCCTCGGGGCGTCTGACAGGACCTCATCGCAGGCAAGCCAGCTCCCACCTTTGATCGGGTTCACACGGTCAAAATGTGGGAGCTGGCTTGCTTGCGATAGCGGTGTTAAGCCTTGCGCACCCTCAAGCAACGCCACAAAGCCCCGACCATCAGCACGCTGACCACCGCCCAGCCCCAAGCCTGCTGGTTCATCAGACCTTCACGGTACAATTGCGGCGCAACGCCGGCACCGATGATAAAGGCCAGCAGGGCAATTTCACGACGTGGGCCTGTAACTGGGCGAACGAGATAAACCAAGGCGGGCAGTAACAGCGCCGCGCTTGGGAAACTGCGGTAACGCGGGTCAAACACCAGCGCAAGCATCATCACCGCCCCTGCAAACCCGGCAATCGCCACCAGCCAGCCTGCACGTTGTTCCAGCCAGTTGAACGTACGTTCACGCCAGCCCTCGCGAGCGCTCAAGGCCAGCGCAGCGTGGGCCAGCACCAGCAGGTTCAGCACGACCAGCAAGCCGGCCCACACCCACTCATCATTGAAGCGCGCCGTGACGCGGGTCAGTTCCGACCAAGTGCCGATGGAGCAGGCGGCCACCGCGCCCAGCAGCGGCAGGAGCATCGCGGCCCGTGTGCTGCGAACGCGCCCACCCAATGCCAAGGTGCCCAGCAGGATGATCCCGCCCACCCCAAGCCACAGCGGCCAGTACGGCACGTTGGTCACCGGCCCGGCGAGGATGCCCTTGTCCTGGCGGTCTGCATCGAACAGGCCCCAGTAACCCCCCACCGCACCTTCGCTGGCACGCTTCCAGGGTTGGTCAAAGGCTTCGATTAGGTTGTAGTGCCAGCCATTGGCTTCGGCCATGGCCACGAAGCCGCGCATGAACTTGGCTTCGTTGACCCGGCTCGGCACTGCGGTTTCACGCTGGCGGCCTTCGCTGGGCCAGCCGGTTTCGCCGATCAGCACATCCTTGGGCGCGAACTTGTTGCCGAAAGTCTGGCGTACATCGCCCACATGCTTGAGGGCCTGGTCGATGCCGGACGGGTCATCTTCCCAATACGGCAGCAGGTGAATGGTGAGGAAGTCCACCGCTGGGGCGATTTCCGGGTGCTGCAGCCAGAACTCCCACACGTCGGCGTAGGTCACTGGTTGCTTGATATGGCTTTTGACGGTGTGGATCAGCGCCACCAACTGTTTGGCGGTGACTTCCTTGCGCAGCAAGGCTTCGTTGCCAACGATCGCTGCAGTGACCACATCCGGGTTGGCATTGGCCGCGGCGATCAGTTCGTCGATTTCCTTTTTGGTCGCCACCGGATCACTGCTGACCCAGGCGCCGGCCATCACCTTCAAGCCATGCTTGCGTGCCATGTCCGGCAGGGCTTCCAGGCCGGTCATGGAATAGGTGCGGATGCATTCAAAGCGGGTAGCCAGCAGCGCCAGGTCGGCGTCCATGCGCTCTGGGCGCAGCGTGAACGGCTGGTCGAAAGGAGATTGGTCTTTATCGAAGGGCGTGTAGGACGCACATTGCATTTTGTGACTGGCGCTGGCTACATCCGGTAACACCACGGGACGGCCGAGGCCATACCAGTAACCGACCAGGGCCAGCAGGCCAAGGATCAAGGCGAAGAAATAGGGCAGGGCAGGGAAGCGGGCGGTCGCAGGCATGGTCGACTTATCTGGGGGAGCAAAGGCGCGCATCTTACCCGGATTTGGCCCATCCCAGTGGGGCTGCATAATTTTGACATGCAAAGTTCGGGCGGGATTTTGACGTCAAGTCCTACAAAACGTCCTGCTGGCTATGTGATGTCGTTTCTTGCTTGCATGAGGTCGCTGACAGAGCAGGTCGAAGCCTGCGCCGGGTTGATGATCAAGGCGTCAGCACTCCACTGATGTCGCAGCAGCCGGATCGAGGCGCGTGAAGGGGGCGCGGTGCACCACATAACAACAGGTTGACGTCGCTCGGCATCCGTCGGGCGCAGCACTTTCGGGGAAGTACTATGAAGATGCGACGACTCTTGGGCGCAGCTGCCACTCTGGTAGTTGCGATGGGCTCCACACTGGCCAGCGCCGACAGCAAAACCCTGAGCATCGGCTATGTAGACGGCTGGTCCGACAGCGTGGCTACCACCCACGTGGCCGCTGAGGTGATCAAGGAAAAGCTCGGTTATGACGTGAAACTGCAAGCCGTCGCCACCGGGATCATGTGGCAGGGCGTAGCCACCGGCAAGCTCGACGCCATGCTCTCCGCCTGGCTGCCCGTGACCCACGGCGAATACTGGGCCAAGAACAAGGACAAAGTGGTCGACTACGGCCCTAACTTCAAGGATGCGAAGATCGGCCTGATCGTGCCGGAGTACGTGAAAGCCAAGTCCATCGAAGACCTCAAGACCGACACCACCTTCAAGAACAAGATCGTCGGCATCGACGCCGGCTCAGGCGTGATGCTCAAGACCGACGAAGCCATCAAGGCCTACGGTCTGGACTACAAGCTGCAAGCCAGCTCCGGCGCAGCGATGATCGCCGAACTGACCCGTGCCGAAGACAAACAGGAATCCATTGCGGTCACCGGTTGGGTGCCACATTGGATGTTCGCCAAGTGGAAACTGCGTTTCCTCGACGATCCAAAAGGGATTTATGGTGCTGCTGAAACCGTCAACAGCATCGGCAGCAAGGGCCTGGAGAAGAAAGCGCCAGAAGTCGCGGCCTTCCTGAAGAAATTCCAGTGGGCCTCCAAGGACGAAATCGGCGAAGTCATGCTGGCGATCCAAGAGGGCGCCAAGCCTGATGCAGCGGCCAAGGATTGGGTGGCCAAGCACCCTGAGCGCGTCGCTGAATGGACCGCTAAGTAACCAATACCCTGTAAATGTGGGAGCGGGCTTGCCCGCGATAGCGGTGAATCTGTCACTCATCTGATGACTGGTACACCACTATCGCGGGCAAGCCCGCTCTCACATTGATTTCACCCTCCGTAAATCTTCCTGTGTTCTCACAACCCCTCGCTACACTCGATCTAAGACTAAGGTCGTCTGGAACCTCTACGGCAGCCGCATACAGTGGATACGTTCCAAAATAATAAAAAAGCTGTGCTGCGAGGATAAAAACAATGAACGACAGCATTTACCTCTCGATTCAAAACAGCCCGCGTTTCAAGGAGCTGGTAAGGAAAAGGGAACGGTTCGCCTGGATTCTCTCGGCGATCATGCTAGGGCTTTACTCCGCTTTCATCCTGTTGATCGCCTACGGGCCACAAATACTGGGCGCCAAGCTCAGCCCAGGTTCTTCGATTACCTGGGGCATTCCCCTGGGCGTCGGGCTGATTGTGTCTGCCTTTGTCCTGACCGGTATTTATGTCCGCCGGGCCAACGGCGAATTTGACGACCTGAACGCTGCGATTCTCAAGGAGGCTGCGCAATGATCGGTCGTCTACTGGCAATACTCGGCGCATCGTTCTTTGCTCCGGCCCTTTGGGCTGCGGATGCCTTGACCGGTGAAGTGCACAAACAACCCCTGAACGTGTCGGCCATCGTGATGTTTGTCGCGTTTGTCGGCGCCACCCTGTGCATCACTTACTGGGCGTCCAAACGCAATAAATCGGCGGCCGACTACTATGCGGCCGGCGGCAAGATCACCGGTTTCCAGAACGGTCTGGCGATTGCCGGTGACTACATGTCGGCGGCGTCCTTCCTGGGGATTTCCGCACTGGTGTACACCTCCGGTTATGACGGCCTGATCTACTCGATCGGCTTCCTGGTGGGCTGGCCGATCATTCTGTTCCTGATCGCCGAGCGCCTGCGTAACCTGGGCAAGTACACCTTTGCCGACGTGGCGTCCTATCGCCTGGGCCAGACCCAGATCCGCAGCCTGTCGGCATGCGGCTCGCTGGTGGTGGTGGCGTTTTACCTGATCGCGCAAATGGTCGGTGCCGGCAAGTTGATCCAACTGCTGTTCGGCCTGGACTACCACGTTGCGGTGATCCTGGTAGGCATCCTGATGGTGCTGTATGTGCTGTTCGGCGGCATGCTGGCGACCACCTGGGTACAGATCATCAAGGCGGTGTTGCTGTTGTCCGGTGCCTCGTTCATGGCGCTGATGGTGATGAAGCACGTCAACTTCGACTTCAACATGCTGTTCTCCGAGGCGATCAAGGTTCACCCTAAAGGTGAGGCGATCATGAGCCCCGGCGGTCTGGTGAAGGACCCGATCTCGGCATTCTCGCTGGGCTTGGCGTTGATGTTCGGTACTGCTGGCCTGCCGCACATCCTGATGCGCTTCTTCACCGTGAGTGACGCTAAAGAAGCTCGCAAAAGCGTGTTCTACGCCACCGGTTTCATCGGTTACTTCTACATCCTGACCTTTATCATCGGCTTCGGCGCGATCCTGCTGGTCAGCACCAACCCGGCGTTCAAAGATGCGGCAGGCGCCTTGCTCGGTGGCAACAACATGGCGGCGGTGCACCTGGCCAACGCTGTGGGTGGCAGTATCTTCCTGGGCTTCATCTCGGCCGTGGCGTTCGCCACTATCCTTGCAGTGGTTGCCGGCCTGACCCTGGCCGGTGCTTCGGCGGTGTCCCATGACCTTTACGCCAGCGTGATCAAGAAAGGCAAGGCCAACGAGAAAGATGAGATTCGCGTGTCGAAGATCACCACCGTAGCCTTGGGTGTATTGGCAATCGGCCTGGGTATCCTGTTCGAAAGCCAGAACATCGCGTTCATGGTGGGCCTGGCGTTCTCGATCGCTGCCAGCTGTAACTTCCCGGTGCTGCTGCTTTCCATGTACTGGAAAAACCTCACCACCCGTGGCGCCATGATCGGCGGCTGGCTGGGCTTGATCAGTGCCGTTGGCCTGATGATTCTTGGCCCGACCATCTGGGTCTCGATCCTGCACCATGAAAAAGCCATCTTCCCTTACGAGTACCCGGCGCTGTTCTCGATGATCATCGCGTTCGTCGGCATCTGGTTCTTCTCCATCACCGACAAATCGGCGGCGGCAGAGAAAGAACGTGCGCTGTACTTCCCGCAGTTTGTGCGTTCGCAGACTGGCCTGGGGGCGAGTGGGGCGGTTAATCACTAAGGTTGTAGCCTGATAAGAAAATGCCCCGGTCGAAAGGCCGGGGCATTTTTTTGTCTGGGGTTCTGTGTTGCTGCTTATATTGCTTTCGCGAGCAAGTCGAATCGTCGCACCGCCGCTCCCACATTTGACCGCATTTTCATATTGAAACTCGGTCAAGTGTGGGAGCGGGCTTGCTCGCGAAGGCGTCAGATCAGACAAAACAGTTTCTCAATACCTGCACAAATAAAAACGGCCTCCACTAAGGGAGGCCGTTTTCAGTGCAACTAAGCAATGCTTACTTGCGATCTTCCAGCTTGGTGATGTCACGCGACTCGTAGCCGGTGTACAGCTGGCGCGGGCGGCCAATCTTGTACGGGCTGGAGAGCATTTCTTTCCAGTGGGAGATCCAGCCCACGGTCCGCGCCAGGGCGAAGATCACGGTGAACATGCTGGTTGGAATGCCGATCGCCTTGAGGATGATCCCCGAGTAGAAGTCGACGTTCGGGTACAGCGAGCGTTCGATGAAGTACGGGTCGGTCAGGGCGATCTCTTCCAGGCGCATGGCCAGTTCGAGTTGCGGATCGTTCTTGATGCCCAGTTCCTTCAACACTTCGTCGCAGGTCTGCTTCATGACGGTGGCGCGTGGGTCGCGGTTCTTGTAGACCCGGTGACCGAAGCCCATCAACTTGAACGGATCGTTCTTGTCCTTGGCCTTGGCGATGAACTTGTCGATGTTGGAGACATCGCCGATTTCATCGAGCATGGTCAATACGGCTTCGTTCGCACCGCCGTGGGCAGGGCCCCACAGTGCGGCGATGCCGGCGGCGATACAGGCGAACGGGTTGGCACCCGACGAGCCTGCCAGGCGCACGGTAGAGGTCGATGCGTTTTGTTCGTGGTCGGCGTGGAGGATAAAGATCCGGTCCATTGCCTTGGCAAGCGTCGGGCTGATCGGTTTGATCTCGCACGGCGTGTTGAACATCATGTGCAGGAAGTTTTCTGCGTACGTCAGGTCGTTACGCGGGTACATCATGGGTTGGCCCATGGAGTACTTGTAAACCATTGCGGCCAGGGTCGGCATCTTGGCAACCAGGCGGATCGCGGAGATTTCGCGATGCTGCGGGTTATTGATGTCGAGGGAATCGTGATAGAAGGCCGACAGGGCGCCGACCACACCGCACATGACGGCCATCGGGTGGGCGTCGCGACGGAAGCCGTTGAAGAACGTCTTCAACTGCTCGTGAACCATGGTGTGGTTCTTTACGGTGCTGACGAACTGGGCTTTCTGCTCGGCTGTTGGCAATTCGCCATTTAGCAGCAGGTAGCAGGTTTCCAGGTAGTCCGATTTCTCGGCCAGTTGCTCGATCGGGTAACCGCGATGCAGCAAAATGCCATTATCACCATCGATATAGGTGATCTTCGACTCGCAAGAGGCGGTCGACATGAAGCCTGGGTCGAATGTGAAACGGCCCGTGGCCGTCAGGCCCCGTACGTCGATAACATCGGGACCAACGGTGCCGGTTAAAATGGGCAGCTCGACGGGGGCTGCGCCCTCGATGATCAACTGCGCTTTTTTGTCAGCCATGT
>NZ_NKIG01000079.1:0-1322 GCF_002255865.1 Pseudomonas sp. PGPPP1
GAGACGCGGATCCCGCGGATCCAATGGCTTGCGAAAGGCGAGGCGTACGATGAGCAAAGAAGTACTGCTGGTTGTTGAGTCGGTATCCAATGAAAAGGGCGTACCGGCAAACGTGATTTTTGAAGCGTTGGAGCTGGCTCTGGCCACTGCTACCAAAAAGCGTTTTGAAGACGAAGTTGATCTGCGTGTGGAAATCAACCGCCACACCGGTGCCTATGAGACTTTCCGTCGCTGGACGGTCGTCGAAGAAGCCGATCTTGATGATCCGGCCATCGAAACCTGGCCAAGCAAGGTTGCGCAAACGCACCCTGGTGCCAAGGTCGGTGATGTCGTCGAAGAAAAGATCGAGTCGATCGAGTTCGGCCGTATTGCTGCACAGACCGCCAAGCAGGTCATCGTGCAGAAGGTTCGCGAAGCCGAGCGCGCTCAAGTCGTTGACGCTTACCGCGAGCGCCTGGGTGAAATCATCTCCGGCACCGTGAAAAAAGTTACCCGCGATAACGTGATCGTTGACCTGGGCAACAACGCCGAAGCGTTGCTGGCCCGCGAAGACATCATTTCCCGCGAAACCTTCCGTGTCGGCGTGCGTCTGCGTGCGCTGCTCAAGGAAATCCGCACCGAGAACCGAGGCCCTCAGCTGATCCTGTCGCGTACCGCGCCGGAAATGCTGATCGAGCTGTTCCGTATTGAAGTGCCGGAAATCGCCGAAGGCCTGATCGAAGTCATGGCTGCGTCCCGCGACCCGGGTTCGCGCGCCAAGATTGCGGTCCGCTCCAAGGACAAACGCATCGACCCGCAAGGCGCTTGCATCGGTATGCGCGGTTCGCGCGTCCAGGCAGTGTCGGGTGAGTTGGGCGGTGAGCGTGTCGACATCGTCCTGTGGGACGATAACCCGGCGCAGTTCGTGATCAACGCCATGTCGCCGGCTGAAGTGGCGGCAATTATCGTTGACGAAGATGCCCATGCAATGGACATCGCCGTTGGCGCAGACAATCTGGCTCAGGCCATTGGTCGTGGTGGTCAGAACGTGCGTCTGGCCAGCCAACTGACCGGTTGGACCCTGAACGTGATGACCGAATCGGACATCCAGGCTAAGCAGCAAGCTGAAACCGGTGACATCCTGCGCAACTTCATCGACGAGCTGGAAGTCGACGAAGACCTGGCACAGGTGCTGGTAGATGAAGGCTTCACCAGTCTGGAAGAGATTGCCTACGTACCGTTGGAAGAAATGCTCAACATCGACGGCTTTGACGAAGACACCGTCAACGAGCTTCGCGCTCGGGCCAAGGATCGTTTGTTGACTAAAGCCATCGCTACTGAGG
>NZ_NKIG01000124.1:0-1322 GCF_002255865.1 Pseudomonas sp. PGPPP1
ACGTACTCCAGCGCAGCATTGCCGGAGTAGCTGATGATCGGGAAAACGGATTTGAAGGCCGCATGCAGGCCCACGTCGCGGAACTGATCTTTGGTCGCTCCCGCCTGCAAGAATTCACGATACGAATCCAGCTGGATAGCCAGAAGGTACGGGACATCCATGACGTCCGGCAACTTGCTAAAGTCCTTGCGGATACGTTTTTTCTCAGTATATGAGTAAGCCATCAGCGTTCCCCAGCTTGGTCACCTGCTTGTTTGGCCCCTCCGACGGGAGCAGCCAGAAAATCTCGCAAACCCCATGGTTTGCACCACCGCATCGGGTGGCTACAGCACGTTAATGGCGGCGACCGAGTCGACAGCCAAGAACGGAAAAAGGCCGGTGGCAAGAGCCACCAGCCATCAGCCTTCAGCTTAACGCTTGGGCTGGAAACGCAAGGTCGATGCTTACTTCAGCTCGACTTTAGCGCCTGCTTCTTCCAGTACTGCTTTGGCTTTGTCAGCTGCGTCTTTGGCAACAGCTTCCAGAACCAGGGCAGGAGCGCCGTCAACTACAGCCTTGGCTTCTTTCAGGCCCAGACCGGTCAGCTCACGTACTGCCTTGATCACGTTTACTTTCTTCTCGCCAGCTTCGGTCAGCATGACGTTGAATTCGGTTTGCTCTTCAACAACGGCAGCAGCAGCAGCTGGGCCAGCGGAAGCAGCGGCAGCGGAAACGCCGAATTTTTCTTCGAAAGCTTTGATCAGCTCAACAACCTGCAGAACCGACATTTCAGCTACGGCGTTGAGGATATCGTCTTGGGAGATAGACATTGCTGTATTTCCTGAATTGGGGGACGGCCTACTCGGCCATCGAAATAAACAAAAATACGCGAGAGAAGTTGCTCAGCCTTAGGCTGCGGCAGCTTCTTTTTGCTCGCGAACTGCGGCCAGAGTACGAGCCAGCTTGCTGGTAGCGCCTTGAATCACGCTCATCAGCTGCGAAATGGCTTCGTCGCGGGTCGGCAGTGTTGCCAGTACGTCGATTTGGTTAGCTGCGAGGAACTTGCCCTCGAACGCAGCTGCCTTGATCTCGAACTTATCCTGACTCTTGGCGAATTCTTTGAACAAACGGGCAGCAGCGCCTGGATGTTCTTTGGAGAACGCGATCAGAGTCGGGCCGGTGAACACGTCGTTGAGAACACTGTATTCAGTGTCAGCAACAGCGCGCTTGAGCAGGGTGTTACGTACAACACGTACGTATACGCCAGCTTCACGAGCCTCTTTACGGAGTCCGGTCATAGCGCCTACTGTCACACCACGGGCATCAGCCACGACAGCGGACAG